>JALZWC010000397.1 GCA_023300255.1 Saprospiraceae bacterium
TAGTAGCTACCTGATAAGGAGTAATACTATGTGAACTATGTATCTATGTGGTAAATTCGTCAACATTATATGTGTTTTCCTCCAATTCTTTACACACTCTAATCATTTTCTTCCTCTTTCACCAGATTCCCAGTCTTTCCACACGCCGAACATACGCATGGAGAATTCTAAATTAAATTCATTTATAAGGTCTACCACTTCTTTATGAGTTTGACGCTTCCAAGAAACTTTTTCTGTAGGGAGGTTCGCAAAACCTAAGGTAACAGCTGCCACAATAGCCGAATTTACCTTCAAGGCCTCTAAATCAACTTTATCATAAGTATCAGAAGAAGCATGGTAATTTAGTCCATAATTAAAAGGCTTATGACTTGCCACTAGATTTCCGACTCCTTCTAACATAAAATCAAAGTTATCTGTCCCAACAATTGGTATATCTAAAATCGATTTGGCTCCTAATCCACTTACTGATTGCATTACTTCTTTTGTAATTGCAGCCATTTCAGGCCTACCATTAGTAAAAAAGCCGGTAATAGCTCCGCTACCTATATCCACAGACATAGTCATAATATGTTTATCTAATTCCTTCCTATGACTTTTAACATATCCCCAAGAACCAAAGTATCCTTGCTCTTCTCCATTCCATAATGCAAAGCGAATAGTTCTTTTGGGTTGGATATTAAGTCGTTTCATTTGACGAGCAATATCTATCATCATAACGACATTACAGCCATTATCATTAGCCCCTGTTCCAAGTCCCCAAGAATCTAAATGGGCCCCAATAATAATTATTTCTTCAGGGCGTTCACTACCTTTAATCTCCGCAATAACATTATAACTAGCACTTTCTTTCTCCTTAGACACTTCTAATTTTACTTCGAAATCTAAATCACCACCATTTCTTAGAATACGTTGACAACGTTTGGCATCTTCTCTAGCCATGACTAGATTTACTAAGCCATGATCAGCGCCTTCAGAAGCAATAAATCGGTAAAGCAATTTCTTAGGTCTAGACGCCATATTTAGTACGCCTATGGCCCCTGCTTTGGCTGCTCGAGCATCTATCATAGCAGCATTACTATACTCTTCGAACAAACCATCTACATCTAAGCATAAATCTGCTTCCACCAAAATAAAAGCACCTTTTACTTTATCTCCAACTTTAGCGAAATCTTCATCCGTTCCATATCCTACATCTACTATAGGTAATTTCAAACCTTTATTGGGCGTTGGTTTAGAATAGTATTTGGCAACCACTTTAGGTGTGAAATTGGTAGCGCCTGAAACTTTAGCTATCGTCGCATTATCTATCCATAGAGAAGAAATATTAAATAATTCTTTATTCACTTCCACTCCTGCAGTTTTAAATTTTTCTACCCCCCACTCTACAGATTCAATATTAACTGCTGTACCCGTTACTCTTCCACCATATACATCACATAATTCTTGTAAATCTTCTTCTATTGGTGTTTCCCCTAGCAAGTTCATTATTAAATTAGACTGGTCATTTGGATTTTGAGCATAGCTATTAAATCCAATTAATAGACAAACAAAAAAAAGTAACATCCTTTTCATAATTATTTATTTTAATTAACTTCTAAATCAAAGATAAGCGATTAATTTTATCTACCCACCGACTTATCTTGTCGCTTTTAAGGCATAATTCTTCTTACTCCATTTATCCATACTCAAATAATTTAGAATTTAATAAATATTCAACTAGCTTAGCGTTCAATTAGAATAGAGCGTAGAAAAGCAAGAATAGAGATAAACCTCGTTTACAATCAATGATTTTTTGTAGTTCCTGCCTGCGTGCCTTGGCAAGCAGGTTTAAAGGGATTTATCTCGACGCTTACTTTTCTGTTCTTATTAAGCAGTCTTTCTATGAAAATAAAAAAACTAGTATTAGTATATTATAGTTTATTCCATTTATCCTTTATAGCCTATACTCAAGTTAATGCACATTATTGGACGCAACAATATGGTGCAAAAGGTTTATTATTAAATGGTGCAGTGATTGCATCTACCGAAGATGAAACGGCTATTTTTTATAACCCAGGCGCAATGGGACGAGGAGAAAAATTCGGATTATCTCTTTCTTTTTTAACACCTACTTATTCAAAATTAACAACAGAAAATTTTTTAGGGGAAGGGACAACGGTCTCTGATAGTCATATTGGATTCTCATCTGGTTTTGCAGCCGTTGGATTTCCGCTTTTTAATAATAAACGTTTTAAGGGAGGAGCAACTACTTTTACTAGATTCAAATCTAACTTAAATTATAGAGGCCGAGAAGTATCAGAAGTAGCCAATAATGATCAACAATTATTTATTGGTAATTTAGATTTTCAAAAAAGATTAACAGAGCGTTGGCTAGGCTTTGGCTTATCCTATAAATTAACCTCTACTTTATCTATAGGCGCTTCCCAATTTATTGTCATACATAGTCAGTCTACAGATTTGACCATACAAAAAGAAATTGTTCCTAAAATTTCCCCCACTCAATTATTATATGGAGTTAGATCTCATTTAAAATATTCCTTCAATGCTAGTGGAGGTTTTCTGACAAAATTGGGGCTGTCCTGGAAACCTGAAGATGACGTCATTATAGGACTAACGATTACCACTCCAACCTATGGATATCTCTATAAAAGAGCAACATATGATTTAGACGACTTACAGAAAATGAGTCCTGACTCCATATTTGTAAGATCAAATTTAAATTCAACAAAATTACAAAACTACAAAACACCCTTCTCTATTGGATATGGAATTGATTTTAAATATGGGCAATGGAGATATTCCATGTCAGCAGAATATTTTAGAAATATAAAAGCTTATAACATTATTGAAACAACTAACGATCCCTTTTTCGGACAAGCTACAGAGACATTCTCTCAAAATACCAATCTTCGTACAGGGAATAGAGAAGTTTTCAATCTTGCGATAGGTTTGCAGAAAAAAATGAGAGATGCCTCTACTTTAATATTAGGGTTTCGCACTGATTTCAATCCTAGGGAAAAAGTAGAAGGATTTAGTGAATTTGAATTTCTAGCATCCACTCCTTCTATGTACTATTTTTCCTTAGGTAGCTTATTTGAATTGTGGAATAATAAGGTCTCTATAGGAGTAAATTATGGGTTTGGCTATAGCAACGGTGGACAAACATTAATTGACTTTTCAAATATTACCCCCGAAACATTATTCCAAGCGGCACCAAATAATAATGTACAAACGAGTATACAGTCCTTCGTCCTTGTATTTACCTATGATTTTATATTCAAGCGTTGGAAATAAGTTAATTTTTATTTTTGTACCAACCTTGCTACTTCTCCTACTGTTTACTTCCTTTAATAAGCCTATAAATCGGAATTAATAAGTAGTGTGACAATAATAAGTTAACAATTTTAAATGGAATTATTGTCACACTACTTACCTACTTAGGCAAAGAGTAAGAACAAATTAGCCATTTTAACCTGCCCTTTTTCCCTCTAAGAAG
>JALZWC010000398.1 GCA_023300255.1 Saprospiraceae bacterium
AACTAAGCATAGCTGGGCTACGGTTCTTTTTTCAGGACTTCTTAGAGGGAAAAAGGGCAGGTTAAAATGGCTAATTTATTCTTACTCTTTGCCTTAATTCCGTGCTGATAGAAGCTCTGCAGCTTCATCCTCCAGATAAGCTTCATGCTCAAAATCTTTTAGTCTAGCAATAATCGCCAAGGTTACATAAAAGCATAAACTCGTTGGCAATTGAATAATGGCCTCCTGAGGATAACTAGCTAGAAACAACATAAATATCATGACGGTTAAGCAGAGGTAAATAATTTTTACTTTAGGATGCCTGACACGCAAATAACAGTGAATACTAAAATTGACTACTTTAAAAAGTAGATAGAGATAAAGTATCAGTCCCAACCAACCCAACTCCACAGCAATCCGAACAAATCCACTATCAGGAGGAAATTTTGCTAAAATAGAATTTGGTGCAAACCTTGCTCCCCACTGTCCTGCACTACCTAGGCCAGCCCCAAATGGATGTGCTCGGATAAATGGTTGAATCATTTTTTGATTATTCAATCTTACATCCATTGTATCGGAACTAGTCGAACTAAAGGCAGATTGAATTCGGAAGATGATGGCATTATTAGTAGATTTAAAAATAAAGACACTTCCTAACATAAAAGTAAAGACTATTGTTAGAATGACTTTTTTATTAAGTGTCAAAAAGGTAAACATGATTAATCCAAAAGGCACCAAGACAAATGGAGTACGAGAACCTGCCAAACCCATAGCTAAAAACATAGAAGCTGCTGCGATACCCAATACTACTTTCTGCCAAGTCTTGAATGGTCCAGTAAGTAAAATACAGCTAATGATTGCATAGTAGGAGAGATACATACCAAAATTGGTAGGGTCACCAAAGAAGGAAAATATTCTAAGTCTTCCCCATTGAAAGATTAATTGAAAGCGCTCCATATCAGAGTGCAACCAAATCATCTCATATCTACTAAAGCCAATATATTCTTGATTGAGTCCGTATAATGCCGCGAAAGTGGCCATTAGTATCATAAACTTAAACACGCTAACGATACGTCGATAACTATTCAATGCATAGCAGGCGATAAAATAAAGTAAATGCAGTATGGCGACACTTCTTACCGTATACATCCATGCTAGTTGGGAGACTGCGGAAGGATTAAAAAATTGTATTAAATTGTAAAGGATCCATAGAACAATAGGTATGGTAATAGGACTTTGTAAGAAAGATAAATCTCTTTTATACGATTGCTTCATTAAAATCCCTAGTGACATAATCATCAGCAAAGCATCTAAGGATATTCCATAAGGTAAGTCTCGAATTTTCGACAACCAAGGGACTAAACACCCGAGGGTAAGTACAATGTATAAGCAAGTATATTGGTTGAAGAGTGCAAATAGAACGGCTGTAATTGAAAATACAACTGCAATAGCGAATACCACTCCTAATAATTCTAACACAGCTACAAAGCCTCCTATTAGTACAGAGAGGAATATTATTATAAGTATCCCAAGAAAGCTATTTAACTTCTTGGTGATAATCACTAGATAGAGCCAGTCTTTTAAAGCATCTATCAATGATTTTATTTGAAATAGGTATTGCATGATCCTTAATTCTGAATAGACAGCGAATGAGCCGTAAGTGGATGGGATACTTAGAAGCCATCCAAATGTGGACGTTGTTTTTTATCGTTGTTTATAAGTTACTTGTTTAATTGAATTGAGTGTAAAACAAAGTTGAGGCAATTTTAACCCGATTGATCCGATCACTTCCAGTGGTCGGATCAAGCTGGACGTTTCATCCGACCACTGGAAGTGATCGGATGAATTAATTGGCTGCCCCAGAATTGTTTTACACTCAATTGAATTGATATTCTTTTTTCCTAAAAGAATAATACTTTTAAGAAGAAAGCAAATAACATTAAAAGGGCTATAACATTACCCATTATTTCAATAAGTTGTTCTTTTTTTGTCAACGTTACTTCTGTATTTTCTAATTCTTCTTTGGTCATCTTTTATATATACTGATCAATGATTTTCCAAAATTGGGAGACCCGTGCAGTCCAAGTATTGGAATTGGCACAAGCTATTCTGCTTTGTATTTGCTCTTCGGTTTGTGGAGCTAAAGCGGCATCAATTTGATGAATAAATGCTTCTTCAGAATCTGCTAGATATATATCCTCTTTAAATCCAGAAATATCTTCCGAAAAATTAGTAGCAACTACTGCTTTACCAGCGGCTAGATATTCATTTATTTTTAAAGGATAGATACTCTTTGTGAGCGTATTGCAAAGGAATGGAATTAGTGTGCAATCCATATGTTGTAAGTAAGATGGCAACTCATAGAGATTCTTGCCTCCTGTAAATATTACATTAGGAAGATCTGGTAAACCCAATTCTAAATACTCTGTGTTATTTAGTGGTCCAACAAACAGGAAAGTTTTGTCCGAATGATGTAAAGCTGCCTTTTTTAATAATGGATAATTGACTCGTAAGTGGTCTAAGTTTCCGATAAAGCCGACTACCTTTCCTGTTCTTCCTTCTAATTCCTTAGGCCGTTCAAATGTTTCCGTTAATACTGTTTGAAAAACTGCTGGATCAACTGCATTATGTAAGATATGCGTATTTGGAGAGATCTTCGATTTCAAATTCCATAATTCTTTAGAAGTAACTAAGGTTACATCTGCATCTGCAATTGCCTGGTTTTCTAATCTGTAGCCATGTTTTAATGTATAGTCATCTTGACTAATATCGTCGATGCATTGATAAACATTTAATGCAGGCGTAAAAGAATCTGGCAAGACAGCAGCCCCATAAGGGTTATAGCAATTGAGGTAGATATATTTTTTAATACCAAAATCTTTGATTAATTTTTGGACGGTTTTTAAAACTACCTTTTTATTATATTGCTCTAGGCCATGATGCATTTTTCCTTTGGGTAACCAATTAATCGGCAAGGTTAGTGGGGGAGTGGCTGCTAGAAAATTTTCAGGAATCTTGTCTACCTTTTCATAATGGACTCTATTACTCAATAATTTAGGGGCTCTCTCTTTTACTTTAGGATTTCCCCAATTACCTACAAAATCCTTTACTGAATAAGGTTTGTTTACATAAAAAACGCGATTGTTTTTTGCAAATTCCTTAGATAGAGATAAAGAAACAGAAGAATAAATATTGTCAGAAGGAAACAAAGTGTAATATATAATATCGTATTCACCCATAATATGTTAAGTAGTAGGTAATAAGTAATAAGTAATAAGTAATAGGTAATAAGTAATAGGTGCAGTAAGAACCTATTACTTTTTACCTTTTACCTATTACTTCTTACTTCTTACTTGTTCTTTAAAAGAATAAATTCTTTTGTAATTAAATAGTTTAGTGGAAATACTCTGAAGTTCGTTTTCTTAAATGGCGTCACTCTGTTTAGAATAGTATGACTTTTTCTATAGTCTTCTGTCAAGGTAGTTTGTTCGATGACCCCCATTAATTTTTTGTGGGTCATATGATTCAAGCCTTCATAAGATTCTCGTAGCGTACTTTCTAAATCTCCAACTATTGGGTGATCGTTCTTGTCAATCAAACCGTCTACAGTAGAAGTGGGTAAAAATTGAACCCAAGGAATTTTAATTACATGATTTAAGTGAGAAGCATATGGACTTTTCCATGGTGGATAAGAAACAAATATTCCTCCATCTGGTGTCAAGGCTTTACTCAATTGTTGGAAGATATTGACTAGATAGTCTTCTCGAATATGCTCAACCACATCATTCAGAAAGATGTAATCAAATTTTCCTTCTAGAGGATCATCTACGATGTTCCTTTTTTCAAATTGAACATTTTGGACACCATGTTTTCTTTTCAATTCTTTGGCAACATTGATGTGGTGGGAATCTATATCCACGCCATAAATTTCGCAATCCCATTTTGATGCGTACCAAAGCGTCATGCCTCCCATACCACAACCAAAATCAATAATACGTTTACCATTTAGATCCATCAATGTAGGGATCAATTGCTTGTCTACAATCAAATGGCTGGCATCGTCATTTAAATAGTTGTCTTCGGCATATCCCATGCCTTGAAGTAGCAGTGTATTTTCCATAGGTAATTAATCATATAGAGTGAAACTCACTCTGTTTTTTAAGGAAGTAATTTTAACTTCCATATTAAATACTAAAAAAATAGATGGGGAATTTACTTTCTAATCAATAGATCTGTTATTCTTTAAGGAATGAGGAGATAATAAATGTTACAAGTTGGGTTCGTCATTTTTCTGTCTTAGGAAGCCAAAAAACTAGTGCATAGCAGGGCTACGGACTCTTTT
>JALZWC010000399.1 GCA_023300255.1 Saprospiraceae bacterium
AGCGGTGATCGCTTCAAGTGTATAAAGACCACTAGTAGTTACTGTAGGATTTTGTTCTGTTGCACGGAAGTTATTCGGACCTGTCCATTGGTAGGTACTTAGCTCTTCTGAGCTACTAACTTTTAATTGAAGGCTGCTATTTTCGCAAGTAATGTTTCCTCCTTCAATACTAATATCTGGAGTACTGACGGTGTTACTAACCCTTACTGTTTTGCTAGATTTACAACCATTGGAAGCAGTGACTTCTAAAGTATATACTCCAGCAACTTGAATAGTTGGATTTTTTTCAATAGAAGAAAATCCATTAGAACCTGTCCACTTATAATTAGTAAATGTTTCGGTCGTTAAGATTTGTAATTGAACACTACTTTGGGAGCAAGAAAGAGTAGCTGCTTCTAGTGTGAAATTTGGAGTAGCTTTTGATTCTCCTATCTGCGCAGTGCTGGTATTAGTACAACCAGTAGCAGAAGTAACAACCAAATTATATTGACCTGCAATAGTCGTTAACGGATTTTGATCTGTAGAAGAAAATCCATTAGGCCCTGTCCATTGGTAACTAACTATTTGATTGGAAGTTGCTTGTAATTGAACGGATGGTGTTTGGCAATCAAGTACACCTCCTAGCGCAGATATACTTGGTATGTTTGTTTGGCCTTCAATAGTAATTGACTTTGTAGTAAGGCATCCATTAGCATTAGTTAACTTTAATGTATAAACTCCTTCTTTACTAATTTGTGGATTATTGGCAGTTGAGGAAAATGACCCTGGTCCCGTCCATGCATAACTAGCATTAGTAGCATTGGTGATAGCAGTTAAGCTAACAGAAGGCGTATTACAAGTAATCGTACCGCCAGTAAGTTCTAGAGAAGAAGCATTTAAATCACCCTTTACAAGAACGGTATCTGTGGCATAGCATCCAGTATTTTGATTTTGTACCATGTAGACATAAGTGCCTGCTTCAGATACTACTAAAGTAGTACCATCGATACTCCCATTTATCGTTCCTCCTATTTTGGACCAAATATTCACATAATCAGAACCGCTAATAGAACGTCTACCATCTAAAGTGACGTTTTGATTTTCACAACTGATTGTTTGATCAAAACCAGCATTAACTTCTAAAATTACACCCGGTTGAACGTCCACACTTCCAGAAGCAGTTTGTCCACCTGCATCCGTAACGGTTACAGAATAAGTACCAGCACCAATATTAAATACTCTTGCCGTATTACCTCCATTACTCCATTTGAAACTATAGGGAGCTTGCCCATTTTTTAAAGTTAAAGTGATAATCCCATCTCTTTTACCTTGACAAGTTTCATCGCTAACATTTACTTCAGCTGTAAAATCTGGTGTTTCTCCTGTATTCCCAGTATCAGTTGGATTAGAAGGGTTTCCTCCCTCCTCTGCACTTTGTGTCAAACAAGAAGAACCATTAATTCTGCTTCTAATTAAATCCCCTGGTTGCTGTCCAAATCCAGCAGCAAAGTCTATACCTGGGTTAGTACTAGATAGTTCACATTCATTGGTCCAATTAGGATCAAGGTGGCAATAACTCATTAAAGTACCAGAGGATCTTGGCTCTGGTCCTTGATCACAAGAACCTTCTGGACACCAGCAGTTATCAATCGGTCCAGTAGGCCAAAGGCAACTATGTGTATGAGCGGAACCAAGATTATGTCCTACTTCGTGAGTGATGGCATAGGCAGTCCAAGAAAAGGTAGGAAAATCTAAATAAGAAGTAGTGATATTCGTGTAACTAACAGCTTTTGGTTTGTTACACAATACATCAATATTTGCAGAGCCACCATTAGGTGGTGTTCCATTCTTTTTATAATTAGAAATTAAGTGGGCAATATCTCCATTGAAGTTTCCATCTAAGCGATCGCCGAATGCATTTCTAGCGGTTTTAGCGGTTGTTGTTGGGTAAGGGTCAGGAGAAGACCAAATCTTAATTTCAGATATTTCTAGCTCGATTGATTCATTTCTATAGATCGTTGCCACAATATTTAATAAGCCAGCAGTAAAATCTGCTACCCGCTTAGAATTATTATCCATATTTTGATACAAAAAGTGATCGCATTCCACATACAATCTAACTTTATTGTTATTACTAGAACGAGAAGAACTAGTTTTCTTTATTTGAATAGATTCTGGATCTTCCGTCGAACATTCAAAAGGGTTAGGAATATCTAAATTCTTTTCTTTGTACAAAACAAAGGAATCTTCTCCTCCTCTTTCATATCGACCGATATTATAATTATCTCCGTTTAGAGAAAATACACCAGAAATCTCCTCTTCGAAAAAATTTAATGCTACAAGGGTATTAGAAATCCCTTTCACCTTGCCTCCATAGAATAGGGCAGGTGTATAAGGAAGCGTTGAAATAGAAGATTGATTTTGGATTTGAATTTTAAAATCTTTGGCAAGAAAGGATTCCTTTTTTAGCGCAAGCGTCAATTGTTGACCATTTTCAAAAGGAATAATAACGTCTAATTCTTCTAATTGATTTTGTTGTACTAATTGAAGTACTTCTTTATTCAATGTCATGAAAACGGCATTATCAACGAAGTCTCCGTTTCCCACAGTTGAATGATCAATTTGGAAAATAGGGTACTTAGGTATAACATTATCTGCTAAAAGTTGACTACTAACAATGCATAGGATTCCTATTAGGATGCTGGTGCACACCTTTATTGTCATTTTCATGCGCTAAAATGTTTTAAAAACAAATAAGCAATACAATCTTTTTTTTTGAGAAGCTAGATTGGGAAGGTTTATTGATTACGAGTTATTGTAAGAAAGGGATTTTGAAAGAAGAAAAATGGGAGGATTTAAAATAATTACAGGGGAGTAACTAAAAGGAAGTTGAGGGAAGGGGAGAGGGTATTTTTTATTATACTTCAAATATAAGCTACTCGCCACCTTATATCCTAGTATTTGATTGTCACTTTTATTTTTTTTTGAATAAAAAAGTAAATCTTCCTTCTAATTTCCGCTAAAAATACCTGTTTTATTGGTTTTGTAACTAAACTTGACATGCTAAGAATAAAGGGAAAGGTGTCTTGATGCTATGTATTGTTAATCTTTTTCCCTTTTTAAGGGAAATATTTTACTGTTTTGTGACTAGGACACCGTTGGTAAGCTATATTCTACTATTTATCGACAAGTTTATCTAACTAGTTGACACTTTCAGCCCTGAAAGGGCGACATATCCTAGCATAGGGCGAAAGCCCTATGAGAAATTAAGAGGACTAGTATT
>JALZWC010000400.1 GCA_023300255.1 Saprospiraceae bacterium
ATGAAGGATAATTGTTGATACTTTGACTGAATTAAAGTGAAAAATAAGAGCAAAAGAAGCAGCATAAATTACGAAGTTATTTCATACACATTCCTAAGCGACTCTATCTATTAAATCCCAACCTAACATATCCACTAAATTAATAATATTCTTTAGCGCTTCCAGAAAAGATTAGTAGGAAATATCTCCTTGATACTAGAATTAGTTTAGGACAAAGTGGTTCTGAAAACTAAAAAAAGCCTCCGTAGAAAAAATAATAGACTTTTTTAATCTATCATCTTAAGTTTTTTTTGAACGGCTTCTAAGCCATAGGGTCAAGTAGTTGTCAAAACTCTAATATACTATAGAGTATAATATATAAATGGGCAATCAAAATTACTGCTCTTTTTAAACTATAAACAATTTAGCTTAATGAAAAAAATTATTACACTAACCTTGGCTTTACTATTATTAGGAGCTTATGCTTTTGCACAAGGAACGACCACTTCTTCCATGAGTGGGAAGGTGACAGAAGCCAGTGGCGAGACATTATTGGGAACGAACGTTGTTGCGATACACGTTCCTTCTGGTACTTTCTATGGCACAACTACAGACATAGATGGCAGTTTTCAATTGCCAAATTTACGAGTAGGAGGTCCGTATAGCTTGACCGTTTCTTATACGGGATATAGTGAACAGAAATTTGAAGGTATTAAATTGAGATTGGGTGAAAATTTCAAGCTGAATGTCGTCATGTCTGATGCAGCTACTGAATTAGAAACGGTTGTTGTTGTTTCAAAATCTGGAACTGTTGGACAAAATGTAGGAGCTAGTACTCAAATTTCTACAGAAGATATTGAAACCTTACCGACTATTAATCGAGATATTAATGATTTTTTACGATTGACACCTCAGGCTAGTGCTTTTGGAAGCGGAACTAGTTTTGCAGGGGTTAACAATCGTTACAACGCTATTTATATTGATGGTGCCGTTAATAATGATGTGTTTGGTTTATCCAGCTCTGGTACAAATGGTGGACAAACAGGCTCATCTCCTTTCAGTATTGATATTATTGATCAATTTCAGGTAGTCTTATCTCCTTATGATGTGTCTCTTGGTGGTTTTGCAGGGGGTGGAGTAAATGCCGTAACTAAATCAGGTACGAATCAATTCTCAGGAACGGCTTATTACTTTTTACAAAATGAAGATTTTGCTGGGAAAACAAATGGACAATTATCAGATCGTTTGGGATTAGATGATGATGATAGAACAAGATTAGATGATTTTTCTAAGAAAACTTTTGGTGCTTCTTTAGGCGGGCCTATTGTTAAAGATAAGGTTTTCTTTTTTGCCAATGTAGAAATTCAAGATGATGTAACACCTGTTCCATTTGAATTAGCGGAATATACAGGAGAAGATAATAGATCTTCTGAAAGTGATTTGAATAATTTGAGGGATGTCTTACTGAACCAGTTCAATTATGACCCGGGAACCTTTGGGAATACAGCGGACGAATTAGAGGGCTTAAAATTATTTGGTAAAATTGATATTAATCTTAATAACCAGAATAGATTAACCTTACGCCACCAGTATACTGATGCAGACCAATTTAATAGAAACGGTGGTAATCAATTTAGGATAAATTTTTCAAATAATGGTGTTTTCTTTCCTAGTACCACCAATTCTAGTGCTATAGAATTGAATTCAAGAATTAGTGATAAAATGTCCAATAATTTAATTATTGGTTATACAAGGGTTACTGATGATAGAGGATCTTTAGGACAAGATTTTCCTTTTGTAGTCATTGATGATGGAAACGGATCTATTCGTTTTGGAACGGAAGAATTTTCTACGGCTAATATTTTACGTCAAAAAATATTTACAATAACAGATAACTTTAAAGTTTTTAAAGGAAAGCAAACGTTTACTTTTGGAACGCATAATGAATTTTACGATATATTTAATCAGTTTATTCGCCAAAATTTTGGCTCTTACGATTTTAATAGTTTAGACGACTTTTTATCAGGTGCGCCTGCTCAAGACTTTGACCGTTCTTATTCTTTGGTGGATGATATTACAGGAGATGAATCTCAATCCGCTGCTGAATTTAATGCGATTCAATTAGGCTTTTATGCACAAGATGAAATACAAGTTAATAACAAATTAAATCTTACAGTAGGTCTTCGACTAGATATTCCGATTATTACGGATGACCCTAGAGAGGATGTTAGTTTTAATGCTAATACCCTTCCTCTTTTACAAAATTCCTACGAGATAGCCAATGAAGTTAGAGCAGGTTCTGCACCAGATGGCCAGTTGATGTTTAGCCCTAGAGTAGGTTTTGAATATGATTTCAATGAAGACAGAAGCATGGTCTTGAGAGGTGGATTAGGTATCTTCACTAGTAGAATTCCATTTGTATGGCCAGGCGCAATGTTTAATAATAATGGCTTGACTATTGGTAGTTTGGATGAAAGAGACGTTGATGGAGATATTTTGTTTAATCCAGATATTAACACTCAATTAGTGAATCCTAACTTCTCTGTTCCTTCCGGACAAATTGATTTATTTACGGAAGGTTTTGAATACCCACAAGTGTTGAGAGGTAATTTAGCTTTAGATAAATCCTTTGGACAGGGTTGGGATGTTTCTTTTGAAGGTATTTACACGAATACTTTGAACAATATTGTTTATACAAATGTCAATTCTGATCCTACGGTAGATTTTAATTGGACAGGCACACCTGATACTCGAACAGTTTTTACTGGAAATAGCATTGATAGAACGTATAATGCAGTATATGTTGGTTCTAATACTAGCGAAGGGTATACTTATAACTTGACGGCTAGTTTGGCTAAAAGATTTGCGGCTGGCTTGAATATGAATCTATCGTATACCTATGGAGATGCTTATGCAGTTAACGAAGGAACGTCTTCTCAAAACTCTTCTCAATGGAGAGGACAAGTATCTATTGATGGTAGGAATAGTCCAGTCAATGGTCGGTCAGATTACTCTTTAGGATCTAGAGTTGTTGCTGCTGTTAACTATAAATTAGATTGGGGATCAGATGGGAATAGTGCCACTACTTTCTCTTTATTCTATAACGGACAATCAGGTACTGCATTCTCTTATGTAATTGGTAATAGAAACGGTCAAAATACTAATAACGAATCAGGAAGTACTAGTAGAAATAGATCATTAATTTTTGTACCAGCTTCTGCTGACCAAATTAATTTGGTAGATTACGAAGCTAATGGCGGAATCATAACTGCTGCTCAGCAATGGACAGAGTTAGATAGATTTATTGAGAGTGATTCACACCTTAGTGATAGAAGAGGGCAGTATGCAGAAAAGAATGGTGCAAGGGCACCTTTTCAAGGAGTCTTAGATTTTGCAATTCGACAAGATTTTGGTAAAAAAATTGGTGGAGATGTTCATAGATTCCAATTATCTATAGATATTTTTAATTTCACTAATTTAATTAATAACGATTGGGGTACTCAATACTTTGTGCCTGGTGATTTTAATAATTACTTCTTATATGAATTGGAAGGATTTCAGGCAGATGGAACCACTCCAGAGTTTACTTACCGTAACGACGAAATAGGAGACGATAATTTCAATATCGCCGGTACTAGTTCTCGTTGGAGAGGGAGAATTGGATTTAGATATATTTTTAATTAATTAGACTTATTTCTAAATATGAATTCTAGTCATTTTTAAAATCACAGAGTTTTTAGTAGTAGAGAATGGAGATATCTCTATTCTCTACTACCTAAACTCTACTATATAAATCTCTATTACAAAGAAAATATTACTCATCCGCTTTAGCGCCATAGGCGACATCGTCCTCACCTCACCAGTCATTCGCTGTATCAAGCAGCAATTAAATGCAGAAATTCACTTTCTTACTAAAAGTACTTATCGAAATATTTTAGCAGCTAATCCTCATGTTGATAAAGTTTATACGATTCAAAAAAGGGTAGGAGAGGTGACGTCTCAACTCCGCCAAGAACAATACGACTATATCATCGACCTTCATAAAAACCTAAGAACTTTTCTAGTTAAGTTGCACCTACCTTTTGTTAAAAGTTATTCCTTCAACAAACTCAATTTCGAAAAATGGCTCTTAGTTAATTTTAAAATTAATCGCTTACCCAAAAAACATATCGTAGACCGATACTTAGAAGGCTTAAAGCCTTTGGGTATTCGGAATGATGGATTGGGTTTAGATTTTTTTATCCCAAAAGAAGTAGCTTCCTTACCAATTACTTTACCCACTAATTATACAGCATTAGTTATAGGCGCAGGAAAGAATACAAAAGCTCCAACGATTGTGAAATGGCAAGAACTTATTAATACCATTAAACAACCTATTCTTTTATTAGGTGGACCTGCCGAAAAAGAGAAAGCCGCCAAACTGATTCAATTATTATCCGATATAGATAAACCTGATATTATCAATCTAGTTGGAAAAATAAATCTTATGCAATCCGCTTATTGTGTACAGCAAGCGGATACCATAATCACAGGCGACACGGGCTTAATGCATATAGCAGCGGCTTTTCATAAACCTATTATTTCCGTTTGGGGAAATACCGTACCGGAGTTTGGGATGTATCCTTATTATGGCGATCAAGTTGATATGCACAAGGTATTGGAAGTAGAGGGCTTAGCTTGTCGACCTTGTTCTAAGATTGGATTTGATGTTTGTCCTCAGGGGCATTTTCGGTGTATGGAGGAGATAGATACTACAGAGTTTTTTTGAGCTACATTTTTTCTGTCACATGTTTTTTTACCACATGTTTTTTTTACCACATAGGTACATAGGTCACATAGTTTTTACGAGATGTTTTTTTTACCACATAGTTTTTTTGAACTACATTTTTTTTGTCACATGTTTTTTCTACCACATTTTTTTTTACCACATAGGCACATAGGTCACATAGTTATACTTATGTGACCTATGTACTTAGATGCTATTTTAGTCTGGTAAATTCTGGAAGTATTCGTTAACAAATGTCTTTTGCCCTTCCTTAAAAATATTGGTGCACTTGAAATTGATAAGTATAGATTTTGGTACTTTTAATAACTTGGCGTAAGATATTATTTGGGCATCAAAAAGAGGAATCATATCAATTACTGCTTTCAATTCAATAATGATACAGTCTTCAACTAGTATATCATATTTGAAGAAAGCATCTAATTGTGTCCCTTTATAAACTACTGGAACAGCTTGTTGAGATTTAGCATTCAGTCCTTTCAGTTGTAACTCATGCAGCAAGCATTCTTCATAAACACTTTCCAATAATCCAGGTCCCATTTCTTTATGAACTTCAATGGCAGCACCAATAATCTCATAGGTTAATTCATCCAAATAACTTTTGGTCAGTTTCTTCATAGGTGTTTAGTTTTAATAGTTTAGAATTTACGTCTAAGGTAATTAAAACATTTTATAAAATAGTTAAATATAGTACCTTTTAACTATGTGACCTATGTACCTATGTGGTAAAAAAAAACATCTAGTAAAAACTATGTGACCTATGTATCTATGTGGTTAAAAAAACATGTAGTAAAAACTATGTGACCTATGTATCTATGTGGTTAAAAAAAACATATGGTAAAGAAAAACATGTAGTAAAATACCTATCCAGTAAGCCTCACATATCCAATTCCAAATTCATCTTAGCATTCTGCAACTCCGAATAAGCATGTTGGTCTTTCACCTCTTGCGCAATAGTCATTCCTTTTTGATAAGTCAGTAGTGCTGCATCTTGATCTTCTGTGTCCTCATATAATTGCGCCAAATGGTAATAAGTCCCTACATATTGACCATCTTTTTCTATTAAAGCTAAATATTTAGTAATTGCCTTTACCTTTTCCCCCATACCCTCGTATTCCTTAGCAATAGCAAAAAGAATAAAAGAGTTATCAGGGTCCTCTTTTAGTAGCTCTTTTAGGCGATCTAGTCTAGTTTGTGTCATAAGAATTGTCAAAGAAATATAATTTTAGCGAAAATTCGCTAATAAGCATTTATAGGAGGAGTCAAAATCCCTATATTTGTAACTGATTTGTGTTTAAACACAACAAAAGATAAGAAATTTAGTTGATTCTATTATCTAATTAGAAAAAATTAAGCGAGGTAGTAAATCTATACTTTAGATATAAGGGATCAGGAAATAAATAATCTACCATTCTGACTTGTCCTTTTTCCTTGTAAAAAAACTTAAAAATGAAGCCGTAGCTCTGCTATGCCTTAATTT
>JALZWC010000401.1 GCA_023300255.1 Saprospiraceae bacterium
GTTGGTTAGATCATTTTCAACAATAGTAGTGGTTACACCATTTACATTTAAAGATAGTGATACATCATATACCCCACTTCCGCCCTGTAACGCTACTTGAACGAATACTTCATCGTTCTCCACTGGTTGGCATAAATTAATATCCTTATTGGATAGTATCCCTTCTGGACAATCTATATTTATACTAAGGGTTGAAGTGATATTGTTAGTTAAATCACAATCATCCTTATTGATAATCATCGGATTAAGAACCCCTTTGATATATACTGTTTGATTACAAAAAGACTCCTCCAATTGATTAGATGCTTTACTTATTGTATACGCGTTTGAAACCTCTGGGCAAGTAGAATCTTCTATTGAATGAGCTTGAGGCGTAGCATTATCATTACTTAATGATATTTCCCAATTGTCCGTTAAATTACTGCAATTAGACATTGTTCCACAAAGTAGAATATCACTAACAAAACCTTCACAAACGGTTGATTTTCGAATAGCCACTCCATTCGTAAACCAGCTATCAGTATCTAAATCATTAATCACTGCTGCATCTACTAAGTTCCCCATCTCATCATATAGTCTGGCTCCATCTTTTGATTGTCCATTAAAATATCCAAAATCATCTTCGTTCCATTTTTTATTATCTGGCAGTACAAAATCAGGTACAAATTGAAAAGCAGAATCTGATGAAGCAACCATCGCTTGCCCTACATTTATTATCCCAGATAACTGGAAGGTAGCGATGGCCTTATTATTCCCAATAGCATTTAATGTCCAACCAGATAAATCTTTAGGACAAGGTCCTCCATTATAAATTTCTATATAGCGATGATATTCCCAATCACTAGCAGGATCAGACAATTCAGAAATAAAAACATTTGCGCCACCAGCTGGACAATCAGTACCTGTAGTAGTAATTACTGAATTATTTTCGAATACTCCATGATATCCCTCACTAGTCGGATCCAATGGATCAAAGTCTGGATCGGTTCCGTAATACCATAGAATTTGGCTTTCATTGGGTAAATGCTTACTTAAAGTCCCATCTACTGTAAGGTCAAAAAAAGTATTAGGACAAATCGTTTGGCTATTAATCGTAGCTCCTTTTATTTCTGGACAAGGTAAGGTCTTTCTGCAATCTGCTCCAATAGTTATTACTTGAGTATCGCTACAGTTAGATTGATCTTCGAGTAGTATTGCTAATGGTGGAGTTAAGGAAGTAGGCAATTGTATGATCCCTGTAGCACTTTCCATCACGAGTATTCCTGTAGTCATTTCTTGACCGATAACTACTCCTTCCTTTAATTGATAATTGATCGTAGCATTCGGATTGGTAACAAAAGAACTAACATCTATTATCCCAATTCCAACTTCATAATCTCCTGGGCAATTAATACTATTCGTAGTAATAGCTACTGGCTCTTCTATGGTAACATTTACCTTTAAGCGTTCATAACATTCATTTGGGGTCTTCGTATTAATCACCGTATTTGCACTGGCTGAACCACAACAATCTGTATAATCATCCCATACTAAAGTAAAAGAATTTTGTATGCCATCTTGTAATAGATTAGAAGTAAAGCTCAACTCCGTAATGCCATTATTATTGCTCCCCAAATTATCTATAGTCCATGCTTGATCTATTCCTGTTTCATCTCTAATAAAAGAACCTGCTTTATTATTAGTAGCGATCTCCGATTCTACATGTTGGTAGTTATATATTCTTGCACCAAAACGAATAGTTTGAGATTCACATAAGGTAAGTGCTAATTGATCGCCCTCTTTTATTTCGATTGGCCCCGCTCCTATATCATAAAAAAAGTCCCACGTATCCGAATCATTAGGTACCCCGGGATTAGGGTGATTTGTTACTTGCCACTGTTCCATAGCTAGTAATGGATCAACTGAACTAGGTATTAAATTAGTCGCTGAATAAGCGACCCAATCTGGGTTTAAATCAGGATCATCTATATGGGAAGCGGTTGTGAAAGGACGCACGTTCTGCTGGCTATTACCTATCGGACTCGAATCATTAAGGCGAATATGGGTAGAATTGCACCCTACTAATGCTAGTCCCACATCTACCCATATAGGATCCTGTAAACTAGGAACGGTATATTTTTTTAGCTGCGCATTACAATCTCCTGGTGGCATACCCAACATACTTCCCAAAAGAACAGGGTTGGCTAGATCATCATTCCCTGATGGCATTTTATTTACTCCTGTTGCATTTCCTCCATCTCCTTTAAAACCCACATGAGCCCCTAAATAGTCATTGACAATATTATTATCGTCATTATCTCCTAAGGTATACGCTTGTCCTATTTGTACAGATACATGATCAGCTGCCGAACCACAATTACCAGATGCACCACCATAAGTTAAACCACCATTATTGGAATTAGTCATATCTTCTTGTCCCCAATATACCGCATCCTGAGGAGTACCATTTGGCTGAAAAAGAATAACTTGATCTCCATCTCTATTCCGTCCACAATAACCATTATCTAAGGTGAACCCGTAGTTCGTAAATAAAGAAGAAGAAACATAATTGATATTAGCAGGATTACATACATCAAAGTCTACTGTCAAGGAGGGAAAGTCACAGACGGTACAAGAGAGTCCAGATTGATTGCCAGTATAGACACTTGAGCCTCCATTATTTCCAACCTCACAAGCGATTAAAAAAACGCCATCAGCTGGGATCGTCGTTCCAACTGGTAAGACCACTGCCCATTCTGTATTCGTAATAACCATACAGCCAATATCTGTTCCTGGAGGACCCGCTAATTCTACGATGGCATCATTTCTTGCCTCTATGTTTCCTCCGTCACCAGATACTTCATTGATGACTACGTGATTATATTGAGCAGGTAATTGGAAAGAAAAAAAGAAAGTAATCAATAAAAAGAATAACTTAATCTTCTTTTTAGATAACAACGAAATAGGAAGTACAAGACATAATCGTCTAGTGTCTTCTATCGTAGGAAAGATAAAAAGCATGTGTTTAGATTTAAACCTTTCGATAGTTTAAGTCGAAAAGTAGCGTATTTGTTAAAACAAGAACTTATAGCAAAAGTTCTTAATATTAAAGATACAATTAAATCATAAGAAAAGGAAATAGGTAACTCTAGCTTTATTTAGTCCTTAAGAAATGGTCGATTAATAAAAATCCAGTTTCCTTGAACATCTAGATAGGTGGCTTGTGGAAAAGTTTTTTGAAAAATAGGTAAGAAGTTTTCACATTGAGTAACATCCTCTTTTGTCAAAGCTAACTTATTGAAGAGTAAGATGCCTTCAGGATTTAGTAAAGCTTTTAGTTGCTCTAAGTAATTTTCCGTTTCGAAATAGGCAGGAATCTCATCATCTAAAAAGACATCCATGCAAATTAAATCAAATCGTTCTTGGCAATAGCTAACAAATATTGCGGCATCAGTTGGTAAGAGGGAAATAGGAGAATCTAAGTCATCTAAAGCATATTTGTTAGCCAAATAAAGGACATTCTCATCTATTTCTACAGCAGTATATTGATACTTTTTTTTAAAGGTTTTTTCCAATAAATAAGGAATAGATCCCAATCCAAAACCAAGTACTAACACATTTTCAATCTTAAGCTGATCTAAGTCTAGCTTTTCAAAAGCTTGCTTAAAATTAGTGTATAAATCTGCGTAAGAATAAACGGCGTTAGCCGTAGATAGCTGATATCGGCCGCGCCTCAAACTAACATACAAATGCGGGTTTATTTCGCTAGGAGCACTTTCTATATGAAATTCAAATAAATAACTTAGATAGTATTTCCAAAAGGGGATTTTCAATTTTGATTATTTTAAGTAGGTAGTTATTTAAGAACGTGCTCTGCTATCTATCATAATAATAGGCTCAGAGTCTCCACCGCTATACCTAACAAACAATTATTATACTTTGACTATAGTAGGTTCCTTAACCGTATTGTCTTCCCAAAAGCGATATTTGGCAGTTTGTTGAAAGATAGCATTAGTCAATGCTTGCTCTATTTCATCAAAAGCTAAGGATCTACGAGTATAGACTTTGTTACCGACCTCCATTGCCTTATCTAATAAATAGGTAGCATTCCCCTCTACTCCACCCCAAGTAAAAGATGGAATATGTTTTTTAGGAAATCCAGCACCGAAGATATTGGCATGTACTCCGACAACTGTACCCGTATTAAACATGGTATTGATACCACATTTAGAATGATCTCCCATAAATAAGCCACAAAATAATTCTTCTGAACCAACAAAATTATCTACATCGTAATTCCATAGCTTAACATTAGAATAATTATTCTTCAAGTTGGAATTATTCGTATCTGCTCCCAGATTGCACCACTCCCCTATCACAGAGTTTCCTAAATAACCATCATGGGCTTTATTAGAATACCCCATCATCACTACATTCTTAATTTCCCCTCCCGCTTTACAGTGAGGTCCTATTGTTGTTCCACCGTATATAGCTGCACTCATTTTGATCGTTGAATGCGCTCCCAAAGAAAAACTACCTCTAATAGAACAACCTTCCATTACCTCCGCATTTTTGCCTATGTATATAGGACCAGCCGTAGCATTCAAGTTAGTACACTCCACAATCGCTCCTTCCTCTAAAAAAACTTGGTCTCTACCTAACACTCGATTCGTCTCACTGATAGGTTGAGATTTACGCCCACGAGTCAATAATTTGAAATCACTTTCAATAGCAATTCCATTAAGCTTAAATATATCCCATAAATTTTCAATGCGATATAAAGGTGTTTCCTCTACTTCATATCCAACTAATGTTTCAATTTCTTCATCGTTCATCAAATGAGCAAACTGAATTTGGTCTAACTTTGCCGCAATGAACGTTCCATTAGACAATAGTGCTTCATTTAGTTCCAGATTATTGATTAGTTGGCATAAGGGCGTATTAGGCAAGATAGATCCATTAATGACATAGTTTTCTGCTGCCACTTTCACTGGAAACTTATCCTTCAAATAATCCTGCGTGATATAAGAAGCTGTTCCATTCAACCATTTTTCCCATTTTTCTCGAATCTTTAAAATGCCGATTCTTATCTCTCCTATAGGACGAGTAAAAGTAAAAGGTAATAGTTGATCTCTAACTTCGCTATCAAATAAAATAATATTGGTCATGGTATCCTTAAAATGTGCTTAAATAACGGTAAATATAACTTCTCGATTTAGACGACCTTATTCCTTCGTCGTTACTTATGATTGGAGCAATCAAGCTTTCTATGTTTTATATTCTTTAAACCCAATACTCATTTCTATATTCAAAGTAAAAGTGTCAAAGTAAAGTAGACCAGCAGTTCCCATTTTAGAAAATGTATGTAGCCTTTTTGTCCCGCAACTTCCTGTTGCTGGACAAATTAAGGCAATTTGCATAGAAATTTGTCCAGCAACGGGAAGTTGCGGGACAAAGCGCTCTCTAAAA
>JALZWC010000402.1 GCA_023300255.1 Saprospiraceae bacterium
GTATTATCATCTGACCTATCGGTAACACCGTTTCCTTCTGGATCTTCTGCATTCACAGTAGCGATATTCGCTAGTGGACTACTTAATGGATCGCAGTCTGTTGTTACTTCTACTGTGATGGTCCATTGTATTGAATCTGTTGGATGAATACAGCCATCCCCATTAAACATATTCGTAAAAGAACTCCCATTAAATGTGGTATTAAAAGTAGGTTGTATACTATTTCCTGTATTATTATTAAAGGCGATTATGGTGGCTGGATTAGCACGCACAAAGGCACAACCAAACTGGCTATCAATATCGTCTAACACATCTATTTGACACATTTCTTCTGTGCCATTATTTTTTAAATTAAAGGCATAAGTTAATTCAAAATTACCATTTGATAAGGCAACTGGTGCCATAATCAAAGTCTTTTCTAATTCAGGAATTGGCCCTAGATCTAAAGGTGTTGAATCATCCTCTCCTGGACCAATATCATCATCGGATATATCTGATACAGGTATTCCATTAGGATCGACTGCGGTTGTTGTTGCTTGATTTGTTAAACCAGTAAGGGGTACGGCTAATGGATCAATTTCTGCTTTTATAACAACAGTAATTATTTCTCCAGGCTGCATGATACCTGATCTATCTAAAATATCATCTCCGTCTGAAATAATAGAACTAGTCGTTCCTGCACCTGTAAATCCAGTATTTAAATTACCGAGTACGCTTGCATCTCCCGTAATAGAAACAGTCATCGCACTCACAAAAGCTGGCGATAATTGCATTGCTATATTATCCTCTAATGCAACATTTAACAAGTTCGTATTTCCCGTATTTTGAATAGTCAACTGATATGCTACTTCTATATTGCCATTCGCCAACATCGTAGAACTAATCTGATCTTTAGTCAAATCAATATTCGGAATTTCTAAAGGAGTCGGATCATCAGGTCCGCCATCCGTTGTACTATCAGAATCATCCGTTACCTTGATTCCCGTATTCGGATCTATTCCACAAACGGTGGCAGTATTGAGTAATGGATCATCTATACCCGCACAGGCAACATCCAATTCTACGGTAACAGATAAGTCAATTACATCTCCTGGAAATAAGCAACCATCTGTATTGAATAAATTATCGTTTCCGTCTCCGTCATAAGTGGTATTGGCAGTCGGCGTTGTACTATTTCCTGTTGTATTTACAAGGTTGATATTGGTTGTACTAATGACATCTTGGAAAGCGCAACCTAGCTGCGTCGCAAAGTTTTCTGTTAAGTCTAAATTACACATTTGAGCCCCTCCTATATTCTCAATAACGAAATTATAAGTGACTGCATAATTACCATTTGGTAACTCTATTGGTGTACTTGGTATCGTCTTCGTTAAAACTGGACAAGGTGGAAAGATAACAATCGTCGGATCATCCGCACCGCCTAAATCATTCGTAGCACCAGCGTTGGTACAGGAAGGATCTCCTACTACCAGACCTGTCGCATCATCAGAGGTATCTGTTGGATTATCCAATCCAACGATTGGATTTCCAGCGCCATCGGTAGGCACTGCTTCCGTCATTGCAGAATTAGCTAAACCTGCTAAAGGAGCTGCTGATTTATCTACAGGCACAACCACAATTACTTTAAAGGATTCACCTGGATTCAGTAAACCACTACCTGCTACAGCTATTAAATTATTATCACTTGTCCCATTGAAATTTCCGTTGTTGTTTATAGGTAATACCGTCGCATCTATATTCATTAAAGAAACAGAAGCTACAGGACTAATTAATAATGCTGCTCCCCATGAAGATAAGTCATCCATTAAAGTGAAGCCTTCTAAAATTGTTGTTCCCGTATTTTCTACAATCAATTCATAAGTAACGGTATAGTCTTCAGGTGCACCGCCTATCGTTTGCACGGAACTAGTAACTGCTTTCGTTACACCTACTGCTGGAAATTGTAAGGGGGTACTATCGTCCGTTCCACCCGCACCATTATTTGATGTGGGGTCTGTGCCATTATCTGTCAAATCAGAAGCCACTACAGCTACACCTATCCCATCTACAATAGGATTCCCTGAGGCATCAATCGCTGTACCTGTAATAGTAGCTTGATTCGTAAGTGTTGTTGAAATCAAATCATTATCAATCTCCACTACTACTTCCACCACCACACTTTCCCCTGGTTTTAAAACTCCACTCATTGCGTCAAATAGGTCTGCATTAGCAGCACCATCATATCCTCCATTAATAATCGGATCACTCGTTGCATCAGAACCAATAATTGTTGGAGCAGCAACGACAGACACAAATGCAGCTCCTAGTTGAGAAGCTAAATTTTCCGTTAAACTAATATTACCTAAGTCCATTCCTCCCGTATTAGTGAAAGAAAAAGAATAGGTTACCTGTATATTATCTGTTCCATCACAGACCATTGTATTAACTGCGGTTACGTTTTTGGCAGCACGAATTTCTTCGCAAGGACAAGCTGCATTTCCAACCTGAATTTCTCTACTAATAGGTCCAGCAATATCAAATCCATCTGTAACAGTATAATCGACTCTTCTTGACCCAGCAGTTTCTGCACCATTAGCACTTGTGTTTTGATAGACAACATTTTTTAAAGCAAAATCAATTATGGAAGGTGGTGCAGGGCCGATCATTAGTATTCCTGTAGCGGCATCAAACATGGTAGGCACGGCAATTGCTCCTGTATAAGATAATAAATCTTCTCCTAGTATATAACCTCCACTAATATGTATACTCGCTTTCAAACTATCCATATCTGGATCAGCTGCTGTAATCGTTTCTGATACGATCGCTTCTCCTGCACAGTAGCAAAGTGGATTTGATTCTATATTTGTTATACTCGGTGGGGCATTTGTACAAACTTCAAAAGGGTAACTATCAGACATAGCAATACATCCACTACTTACAATGTTAATATTATTACCTACTGCCAAATTACTAATACCTGCATCTGATTGATAGACTAATACCATTGCTAAGTATTGCCCTGGTACGACTCCTGTAAAAACAGGTGGCGCATCCATGGTCATATATTGTATCACCCCTGCTTCATCAATAACTACAAAAACTTCAATATAATCAGGATCCGTTCCTGTATTAGAAGTCATTAATGCAATATCACCAAAGCCAATGGAAGGTACTTTATATTCACAATCAAAATCGCAGGATGGACATTCTAGATCAAAACAATCTGTTAAGCCATCTCCATCACCATCCAAGCCATCCATACAGTTCATTTCCTGTGCAGACAAAGCAAAGACTCCTAGTATTAGACAGTAAGCAAGACATAGTATTGTCTTGTAAGTTTTATGCAAGTAGCTCATTAGTAATTCTTTTTCATGCCTCTAATTCCTCTCTAACTGAAATTAGTTTCTTACTAGTTGAGTACTTTTGCCTATTGTTTTCTTTGTTTATTTATTTCTAATTGATATTTAGAATAGTTGTTGCTAGTTGTTGCTAGTTGTACGTTCTTTTTTCATCGAAAAAAAAGAACCAAAAATTCTAGTCCAAAAAAACTCCCTCCGGTCAAACAGTTTTTGGACTAGCCATCCCGCCTAGACGTTGACTATTCGATGTTGACAACTATATTTGGTTGCACTGTATTCGACGTTGATTTTTTCAACTTTAATTTCCTGAAATACCTGGTGCTGGTGGTTCACAGCACGTTGTAAGGAGAGAAGAAGTAACTTTACACGTAGGCGTCTTTGTTGCTTCTACACTATAATCTCCATACTCCCTCGGATTCGGTACGTAAGTTTCATTCGTTGCTCCTATAATGGGACTATCATTAAAGTACCATTGAAAACTTACATTACTTGGAAAATTCTGTGCGCTTAACACATCGCAATCCCCTATAATTTCTAATTGAAATTGGAAAGCAGTATCAATCCATGTAGTATCCGCTGGAATCATACAAATGCCATTTACCCGACCACAATCATCTACTACAGGCGTCCCGCTCCCTGCGATTCCGTCTCCATCTATATCGGACACACCTGCTTCACAGCTATCATTACAACCGTCTCCATCGCTATCTGTATCCAAATAATCTGGTATATTATCCATGTCTGTATCTCTTAGTTCCGTGCAAGTTGTTTGATACATACCAGTCGGACAATTTAAAAGTAATCCACTATTAGTTTCTGTATACGTTCCTGTGTCCAACATACAATTACTAAGTACCAACGTAATGTCTCCGCAAGCTTCTATTGCATCAGGGATACCATCATTATCACTATCTAAATCCTTATGATTAGGAATACCATCTCCATCAGAATCTGGACAAGTTTCAATTTCCAATCTGCTAAATCGGAAGGTAGGATTCCCTGCATTCCCTGTAACACCCAATAATATTTCAAACATAGAGAAATCTAAAAATTCAACTTTTATTGCATTTAAAGTATTTGCTGCAACTCCTGTAACACCTCCTTCATCTACCCAATCTGAAGGTGCCCCAACTGATGCAGGATCTAAATAATAAGTATTGAATCCTATAGGGCCACCGCCATTTATAAATCCACCTTGAATTAAATCTGTAGGCACATTTAGGTAGACATTATCTGCATTAGATGCATAAGAAACTCCAGTAATATCTGTGTAATCTTGACTATCAGAATCAATATCGTTGATACTAATAAATATATAAGGGATAGTTGCCGTTGTTCCCATTGGCGTAACGGTCGTAGCAGAACCATTGACAACTAAAGTTAATTTCATCGTCGCATAGTCATCTGTTTGTGGTCTAGGTTGAATTAAATCAAATGGATCACCTAAACCTGCAATACTTACCGCACCTAAAGGATCGCTAAAGGAAGCAGCTGTCAATTCTCCAACTAAATCATATATTGTTCCACCAACAGTAACTGCATCATTGTAAAGAATTGTCTCTCCTACTTGTACGTTAGTAGGATCCGTACCAACTAACAGAGAACGATCACTTAAATCAAATGCTCTATCACATTCTACTTCATCCGATATGCCATCATTATCATCATCTCTATCTGCACCATCTCCTACCCCGTCCATATCTTTATCCGGTCCAGAAGGAGAATTACTTGGTATAACTCTCAGTATCACTTCTGCATAGGCAATACATCCATTACTTGGATCTTCTACTCTTGCATAGACTATTGATTCGTCAACGGCATTGTAAGGAGAAATTAATACCCCAGTATTTGATGTCGCATTACTTAGTGATGCGTGATAAGTCAAAACAGATCCATTGGCAACTAAATTATCTGCCTCTGTCAAGTCGAAATCTGCTACTAAGGCATCACAAGTAGAAACATATAAAATAGCATTATTTGCTGTCGCATCATTGACTACTATTTCTCGACTATCTTCTACCGTATCACATAAGCCAATCGTGGTTAATAATAAAGTATAGGTACCAGGAATCGTGGCATTAAAAATCACCTCTTCTGGAGCATTAGTTGTAGAAATATCTGATAGGACAGCATCACCTGGATTAGATAAGATGCTCCAAAAAGCAGAATCAGGAATTGTATTAGCCCCTGCTAATACTACATCCTCTCCTACACATATCATTTCATTGGGGCCTGCCTCCACCACTGATGGTGCTTGTACAATTATGGTAATACATTCTAAGGACTCACATAAATCGTAACCTACTGTATTACATATAATATAATTTCCTGGTGTCGTTAAGGTATAATTTCCATTACTAATATCCGTTCCATTTACCGTTAATTGTTGATCGCAAGAATTCATTTGATTTGCTTGTATATTAATCACCTCATTCGGACAATAAATAGTTCCATCTACCAAATCGCTCGCAAAGGCGTCTACGGTAAAGGAAGAATCTGGATTATCTATAACAAAGGAAAATGCGGTCAATTCTACACAATTACCATCCACTATACCATCATTATTATAGTCTCCGTCTCCACCTCCCGAAATGTTTGTACATACTGCATCTACATCGGCCGCAGTGGTACCTGGATTACCACCAGGTGTATGAATTCCAAAACTAATCACTCCATCTGCAACCATAGAATTAATGATACAAGGAGAAATAGTACCAGAAACACATTGTTGATCAGGAGAGCAATCACTCGCTCCTCCCCCACCTGAAGAATCTACAAATGCGATAACAATTCCATTTTCATCTACGATATAAACTCTTTCAGAAGGATGTCCAAAATCTCCTCTTCTACATATTGTGAAAGTGGCGTCTTGGCAAGAAATTCTTTTATCCGCAGGCACAACGATTTCTATCAAAAAATCGGGACCTTCTGTCACCGCTCCGACTAAAGCAAAGTCACATAATTCTCTAGCTCCTAAAGTTCCCGCTGTTCCCCCTGTAGTAACTATCTCAAATAAATTGGCATTACCAATGGAAGGGCCTTCATTGATTACTTGAGGAGTCGCTTCGTTTAGATATAACATGCCCGTACCTCCACTATCTCCATAGTTAGTATCGAGTGTTGTAATAGGACTTCCAACTTGGGCTAATAAATTATTTCCTACACTTATTAAAAAAAAGCCTAAAAAGAAGCCTAAAATCCATATATTCCAATTCATGAATGGTGATTAAATTAATTTTTGCCTAAAATGAGTTCACCCATGACAAGATATGAAGTAGGATACTTCAATCAGCTATTGTAGCTTGTAAGCTCAACTGGACTATAATTAAGGAATGTGTATGAAATAACTTCGTAATTTATGCTGCTTCTTTTGCTCTTATTTTTCACTTTAATTCAGTCAAAGTATCAACAATTATCCTTCAT
>JALZWC010000403.1 GCA_023300255.1 Saprospiraceae bacterium
AAAAACTAAGCATAGCTGGGCTACGGTTCTTTTTTCAGGACTTCTTAGAGGGAAAAAGGGCAGGTTAAAATGGCTAATTCATTCTTACTCTTTGCCTAAAATCAATTACTATCATTTTGCGGTCAATGGTGTACAACTCAAAGAGTTGTGTTGCAGCCAGTGAGAATTGAGCGGATACTATTATAATTTTTTAAGGATTGATTGTCAACATCTTATTACTTCATACCTCTTACTTCATACTTATTACCTATTTAATTCCATTCAAGTCTACAGCATATTTTTTAATAATTCTTAATGTTGAAAGATCTGTATCATAGATAGAATACCAACCTTGATATTCAAAAGGAGGATCTCCTGTGAAATCATCTCCAGCTTTCCATATCGCTTTAGGCACCCTAGGCCGACCTTCCCCAGACCAAGCCCAAAAATTACAGCCAGCAATCGATGTGTTTTGCTGGGCTAAATTAGCAATAAGCGAGAAAATTTCCTGATAATATTGATCTCTATAAGTAGTAGGACTGTCTACGTGATAAGAAGCGAGATCTCTAGCAATACCGAATTCTTCTAATACTAAAGGCTTGTTTAATTTCTTGGCGATTTTAGCATGGTGGAGAATATATTTTTTGGCTTTATTGAGAGATGATTGAAAAGTTTTTTCTGGTTTTGTTGGGTCATACCAACCCCAGTTTTGTATCCAAATATGCATAGTAGTATAGTCAATGTTTTTAATAGTATGCTCTTTTTTAAATTTAGGACTCAGTGGTAGAAAGGCATTGCCTTCGCTTCCAATAGATACTAGATGATGCTTATCTAAAGATTTGATAAAGGCGGCTGTATTTCCAATCCATCTACGATATTTCCAATTATTTAAAATAGGTCTTGGTTCATTGGCTAATTGCCAAGAAAAAATAGTCGGGTCCTCTTTATAGAGGATACCAGAGATGCTGTTTCGTCGATTAATAATATGTTGAAGATGATTTTTATAAAGTAATTGTGCTTTTTTGTTACTAAAAAATTGAGCAGAATACTTCATGTATTTCAGCCATTTGCCTCCTTCCGCAGGAGGAGGGTAGGGAATGGGCTTACCGGTTATCCAATTGATATATTGTGCAAATCCCCCAGACCAAGGCCACATATTATTAAGACAAAGTACGGCGTGCATTTTTCGTTTTGATAATTCTACTAATAAAAGGTCCAATCCTATAAGCAAAGAATCATTATATACGCCCGCATCAACTTGTAGTGCAGGAACCATTCGCCAAGGAGCTGTATCGGGGCCTTCACTGGCAGCCATCACCCGTAGATTGTTAACTCCCAATGCTTGTAGCTGGTCTAATTCCCTAACTAAACGTTCTTTATCAGCACTGGCGATATTCATTCCATACCAAAAATTAGCTCCCATAAAGTAGTGAGGCTGATCATTTTTTATAAATTGAGTATCTTTAACTCGAATGAAATCTTGTGACATAGCTAAATATGGAAATAAAAAGACTAGAAGAAGGAGAGAAACTAGAGAATATGCTCTTTTTAACATTAGTATTTCTATTTTTGCGTCTTAGGAATGAAAAAACAATAACTGTTACAACTTGGCTTGCCCTTTCCTGTCTACGTGCCTTGGCAGGCAGATCCAGTCTTAGAAGGTCAAAAATGAGTCCGCAGCCCTGCTAAGTACTCATTTTTGACCTCCTAAGACAGAAACCAGCCCGCTGACGCAGTCGGGTCTATCTGGCTAGCTAGACAGGCGGGAATGACTAACCCAATTTGTATCAATTATTATTCTTTCATTCCTTAACTAATTTCAAGGAAAGAGATTGAGAAAAAGACAATCTACACTACATAACATAAAATGCAATTGTTTGTCAGTTTTTAAAAATAGCTTGCTTTGTTGCTTGTTTATGCTTGGCGTTTTCTCCGTAATGGGGCAAGGATCGAAAAATCCTTTTGATCTTAAGTACAAAAAGCCACAAATAGAAACAAAAGTAAGAACCAACGTTGTACCAGATAGTCAACGCCAATTTGTAAAGGAGGATTCATTGGCTATGGAGGCTACTATGCCTCAAATCAATCAAGCCATTGATACTAATCGTATAATAGAAGAGATCGGTATTGCTGAAAACCCCTTTAATATCATTCGAGTACCGCTCAATGAGTCAAATTCTAAAATTAATCCTCCAAAAGTAATAGAATCTGCGGAAGGAGAAGTTCAAGATAAAGACACTATCCTAAAATATAGAGGATTTATGTTTTGGGTCTTATTAGGGCTTTTATTAGTATTTTCATCAATATATGGAGTAGCAAAAAGTAAATTAAGCCAAATATCTAGCTCTTTTTTTAATGAAAATTTCCTTCGTCAAACCCATCGTTCTAATCAAGGTAATTTTTCTTTTTTATACATCTTATTGTATCTATTAGCACTCCTAAATATCGCCGTTTTTGCTTATTTATTAAGCGATTACTTTAATTGGGAAAGACCAGATTCTATTTTGCTTTTAGCTAAAATGGCAGGTGTTGTATGTCTAATATTCACTTGTAAGCACTTATTACTCTCCTTAGTAGGGTATATCTTTCCTGTACAGAAAGAATTAAGTCTTTATAACTTTACAATAATGGTATTTGGAATTATATTAGGATTACTTTTGTTACCTATAAATATAGTAATTGCATATGCTCCAATAGCGGTCGGTAAGGTAGTTGTTTACCTATCACTTGGAGCGATTATTGCAATTTATCTATTTCGGATGATTAGAGGGCTTTCTATCGGAAGTAAGTACTTAGTGTTACATAAGTTTCATTTTTTTATTTATCTTTGCACCGTCGAAATATTACCTGTAATCGTTCTATTAAAGATACTCGATAACTACACTGGAATTTCTTTTTTTTGAGAATAAAGCCAAATATTATCAATACCATTAATTTTACGAGTATAATTATTTAAAGGTAGTGGAGTTTTTTTCGGCATTTAATACTCCGAAATGATAGTAGATTTTTTACCTTTTAAAACACTTAGTGAAACGAACAAAATAACTTGAACCATTATGCTTGTTCTTTTTCCTTCTAAAAAATGCAGAAAAAATAAGTCCGTAGCTAGGCTATGCACTGATTTTTTGAATTTCTTAGAAGAAAAAATAACTGCGCCTTCTGGCTCAGCTTATTTAATTCCTTTCACTTATCTGAAAATATATTTTTCCTTAAAAATAATTCAATAGAAGGATTATTCAATGATTTTAAGAAAAATTATCGAAAAAATCTAAATTTCAGCTAAGTATTTTTAAGCGTAAATTAAGCCTATTTAGCATTCTGAGAATTCTAATTCCACAACAATCTTACGTTGCATGTCAGTACAAAGTAAAGTCCAAGAAGTACTTAATTATAAGCCTGTAAAAACTATATTAATTTCTCAACCAAAACCAACACGCTCCCCTTACTTTGAATTAGAAGAAAAGTATAATTTAAAGATAGATTTCAGACCGTTTATACATGTAGAAGGTTTAGAAATAAAGGAGTTTAGAAAGTTGAGAATTAGGCCAGACGAATTTACTGCTATTATTTTTAGTAGTAAAAATTCAATCGACCATTTCTTTAGAATATGCGAAGATTTACGGATTAAGATGTCTGGAGATACTAAATACTTCTGCCTTTCCGAAGCAATTGCTAATTATCTTCAAAAATTCATTGTTTATCGTAAGCGAAAAGTATTTACGGGAACAAGAGTCATTGAAGATTTAAAGAATGCTTTAGTAAAGCACAAAGACAAGGAAAAATTCATGTTACCTTGTTCTAATTTAGGAAGTAAAAAAATCGTTTCTTATCTTACGGAAGTAGGTGTAGATTATACAGAGGCAATGATGTATCGTACCGTTAGTAGTGATTTATCAGATTTAAGCGATATTACTTACGATGTACTAGTCTTTTTTAGTCCACGGGGAATTGAATCATTATATGATAATTTTCCAGAATTCGATCAAAAGGATACTAGAATTGCGGTTTTTGGAAATACGACAAGTCAAGCTGTTGTTGAAAAGGGATTAAATATTAATATTAAAGCTCCAGCTCCAGAAACACCGTCTATGACGATGGCTTTGGAAAAATATATTCGACTGGCTAATAAGCTGTCGTAAGTCATTCTAGAACTATCGTTCTAAAGAATTCGTATGGAATAGATTTTTCATACGAATTTTTTTATGTAAGTAGTTGGACAAAACTAAAGAACACAATAGATATTTTTTTAACCACATAGATATATAGGTCACATAGGTGTTATTCTCTATGTGGCCTATGTATCT
>JALZWC010000404.1 GCA_023300255.1 Saprospiraceae bacterium
CACCGTCTATAGCAACAAATATTAGGACAGAACTCCCAAGGAGCGTAGCTTCGTCACCGTATTTTCTTTAGCTGCGAAAAGATATGTATATACCATAGGGAACGCACGCAGGCAGGGAAAAAAGGAGAACAAAATAACCTCGTCCAGATGGTCAACTTATTCTTTCGTTATTATTAAATAAAAATAATTTATAAAACATTTTAATATATAGTACGTATAAAAGATTCACACAACTCTACATCTGCAACTCTCTACTCACCAAAAATCATTCAGCATAACGATTAGCATACTTAGAAAACAGTCCTATAATTCTATATATTTTTATAGGCTTATTTTGTAGTTGTTTAAAAATGAACCGATGCATTATTTGCAAGCCATTGATTTCTAGCTATTTCAGCGACACAGGCTTTGTTCCTAGAAATCAAAAGCTTACAACTAATTACAGGATACATGCTCAAGCAACTTCTTTAACTAAGAACACTATTAAACGGTTAACCTTGATACAAAAAGATTATAACAAATACCTTTGGCTAGTCTTATTTCTAACGATAAGTGCGCTTCCTTTAAAAGCCCAAGATCTGCATTTCTCTCAATTTTGGAATGCTCCATTAGAATTAAATCCAGCGTTAGCGGGGATGAGCGCTGCGGATATGCGTTTTTTTGGTGGTTATAAAAATCAATGGGCTACTGTGCCAGTAGGCTATACCACTTTTACTGGTGCTTTTGATAAAAAATGGCAACGCTTAAGTAATGAAAAGGAACAATTTGGGTATGGAGTGTTATTACACCATGACCAAGCTGGAGATTCTCAGTGGAGTTTATTCAACCTAAGTGGTATGCTTTCTTATACTAAAAGAATGGCTAGGGGAGTTTATGCATCAGTAGGAGGTCAAGTAGGATTTGGACAGAGATCTTTTGAAACCCAAGATTTACAATTTGATACTCAATATAATGGAGACTTCTTTGACCCAAGGGAAAGCTCTGGTGAAAATTTTGCCAATACTAAAAAATTATACTTAGACACGCACGTTGGTTTCAACATTCGATTACAAAAAGATCAGTTAAAAGCCAAACAACGAGTAACCGATTTTGATGAACGTACTGATAATCGAACAAAGTTAGATATTGGTCTAAGTCTCCATCACTTAAATACGCCAAACCAAAGTTTTTACGAAGATAGTACAATAGATATTCCAATCCGTTATGATATTTATGGGCTTGGAGTTCTGAAAGTTAGCAATAAATTCGATATATTGGGTAATGGTTTGATTCGCTTACAGTCAGAGTTTAAAGAGATTTTGTTGGGCGCAGCACTAAGAATTCATCTTAATCAAAAGAGAACCAAAGAATTATCCATAGACATTGGTGCTAATATAAGAGTTGGTGACGCTGCAATACCTTACATTGGCATGGCTTTTAGAAACCAATGGCAAGCTGGATTTGTATATGATATTAATACATCTCCATTTCGGACCGCTACCAATAATAATGGTGGACCAGAGTTAACTTTGATCTATCTCTTTAACGATCCGAAAAAACCTTTTGGTAAGCTTTGTCCTTTGTTCTAGTAAATAACGACGAAATAATAGGCGCTTCCCAATAACGGGGATTTCCTTTTATCGTTACTAAATGTCCGATTTTTGACAGACTTACAGATTAAAACTCAATTATAAATCCCTCTGAATCAATAGGGTATAATTTTAACACTGAAGACACAAAACTAAAAGTATAATTATCAGTATAATGTATAATACACACACTTACTAGTCAGTCCAAATACATTTCATCCCAATACTGAACTACAAATAACATTTTTAACAAATTTGTTAATGTAAAGTGAAAAAAACACCAGGTTAGTTTTTTTTCCGTCTAAAAAGAAACTAACTCAGAGAGAATCCCCATGACATTAATGAAGTATCCAAAATCCTTTGAATTATAGACAATGAAAAAGCACTTTTTATTAACGCTTTTTACATTCTTTTTTGCAACAATTTGGCTTTCAGGACAAACATTAAAACAGTATGAAAAAGCTGTAGGAGAAGCATTTGCAAAAAAAGATTATTATGCAGCGCTCTATTATTTGGATATTATCCAAGAAATAGATAGTTCTATAATTGACCTCCAATATAAACAAGCGGAGGCCGCAAGAAATTACAATGCGTATATTCTAGCGGAAAAGCGATATCAACAGGTTTTATCTAGCAAACAAGCTAAAGAGTTTCCACTATCCTCCCTATGGTTAGCCTATACACAAAAGAGTTTAGGTAGATATCAAGAAGCTTCCAATAACTTCCAATACTATATAGATAGCATAGCTGTTGCTGAAGATCAGCATATTGAAGCAGCAAAAATGGAAATTGAGTCTTGTCAATGGGCTATGTCTGTACAAGATAAACTAGATCCAGATGTAGCTATTAGCCAGTTAGGTACAGAAATCAATACCCCCTACTCTGAATTTGGACCATTTGAAAAAGATGGTAAATTGTATTTTTCTTCCTTACGGTTTTCCGAAGAAAAAACAAAAAACACTCCTCCTAAATTATATTCTAAAGTCATTGAATCTACTCAAAATGCACCAACTCAGGTTTTAAATCTTGATCCCCAAAAAGAAAAACATACTGCCCATACTGCTTTCTCTAAGACAGGTAATCGCTTATATTATAACTTATGTGAGTACACAGAAGGTAATTTAATTAATTGCGAACTATACTATAAGGATTTACTCGAAGATGCTACTTACGGTACTGGTAAAAAATTACCAGCAACCATCAATATTCCTGGGTATACGGTAACTCAACCTAGTATTGGCTACAATAAAGAATCAAAAAAAGAAACACTCTATTTTGCCTCTAATCGACTCGGAGGTAAAGGGGGATTAGATATTTGGTATTCAGATATTGATGAACTAGGACAATTAAGCGCACCTGTCAATTTTGAATTGGTAAATACAGCCGAGGATGAAGCTTCTCCTTATTTCCACACGAATACGAGAATGTTCTTCTTCAGCTCTAAAGGAAGACAGAATCTAGGAGGATACGATCTGTTTCAAGTCTATATTGATGATGGCGTTACGTGGGAAGAAGTAGAACATATCGGAATGCCTTTAAGTACTAGTTATGACGATATTTACTTTACACTAACGGACTATGGTGATGAAGGATACTTTGCTTCCAATAGAGAGGGATCTATTATTCTTGAAAAAGAAATATCGGCTTGCTGTAATGATATATTCAAAGTAAAATTAGAGTCTTTTCCTTTGGATTTGACCGCAGTTACTTTTAATGCAGAAATGGATTATCCATTAACTGATGTAGGGATTACTTTATATGATCTTTCCTCTGGCGTGCCTGTAGAGGTGGCTTTTAAACGCTTACCAAACGGTCACAAACATTACTATCGAGTAAAGAGTGACAAAGAGTATATGATTATTGGCCAAAAGGATAATTTCTTTCCAGATACTATCCTTTTCAATACGAATGAAGCAGATCCTGGTGATAAATTGACCCAAAAAATAAAGCTTTCTCCATTAGGTCTTAATGTCATTGCTTTTGATAAAATTGACAGATATTATAAGAAAAGAGAACCACTCAAAAAAGTGGATGTTCGCTTATGGGAATTAGATGAAGACAACAACAAAATCAAAGAAATTGCTTCTGCCAGTTCTAAACTGTATGACTATAGATTAGAATCAGGAAAAAAATATAGAATCATAGCTGATAAAATTGGCTATCAAGCAGATAGTTTGGATTTTGATACAGACGTATGGGTCGGTGGACCTATTCTCTTAAAAGAGATTTACTTAGAACAAGATCCGCCAGAGAATTTCGACATGACAGCTTTCCCTACTTTCTCTTTATTTTTTGATAATGATAGTCCCGATCCGCGCACACTAGATACCATTACAAGAAAAACATATCCTATCACGTTAGAAGAATATGAACGACAAAAAGCTTTATACAAAAAAGGCTATACTCGTGGATTATCAGGAGAAACTAGAATAATAGCCGAGTATGAAATAGAACAATTCTTTGAATCAGAAGTAAAGACAAGTTATACGAAATTTGATGAATTTACTCAAGCAGTATTAGAAAGATTGCAAATGGGAATGGGTTATGAAATTAAAGTGCTTGCGTATTCAAGTCCTCTAGCTCCTGCACGATATAATTTGAATTTAAGTAAACGTCGAATCAGTAGTATGAAAAATTACTACCGAACTTATAGTAACGGCGAAATGGCTAAATATGTAGATAACGGTGCGATCGAATTTACCATGATTTCTCATGGAGAAGCATTAGCTCCTAGTTCTGTTAGTGATAATCCTCGAGATCGGAAAAACTCTGTTTTCAGTCCAACTGCTGCAAGAGAAAGAAGAGTGGTCATCATAGGCGTTGGAGAAAAGGAATTAGATTCTAGCGTGACTAGATCAGATACTGGAGTCATTTCTAATTAATTATAAGCCTGGTCTCTAATTCTAAAGTTTGTTCCTTTAACGGTCCAATACGTAAGACGTGGCACTTTTGACAGTACAGTGTTCTGACTTCTAAACATCTAGTACTTTTGCTATAAATACAAAATAGTCTCAACTTCTACTTTTAACAACTCTTTCCAACAAAGGCAAGTAAACAATGTTATTTAGTTTCTATGACATGCATAGGGGGTGTCAACTCTTTAAAAAGTTGTCTATTACTATGCAGCAATTGTATCCAAAATGACTTGTTTTTTGCGAAATATCTTTCTAGGAATATCCTTCCTATTTCTTGCTCTTCCTAGTGTTCAAGCAACCCATATTATTGGTGGGGAAATGAATTATACCTGTCTTGGCAATGATTTATACCAAATTTCCTTAAGAGTTTATCGAGATTGTAATCTTGGAGAAGCTTTACTAGATGATACCGCTTATGTAGCCGTATACGATATGCAGGGCTTATTAGTAAGGACTGTTCCTATGCTCCTAAATCGTATAGATACAGTCACGCAAGCGGATGATTGTTTACTAGTTCCCGAGAATCTTTGTATAGAGACGACTATTTATAGAGACACGGTCTTTTTGGCCTTTAAAACAGGAGGATACCATATTGCCTACCAACGCTGTTGTAGAAATGCAACGATCCTGAATATTATCGACCCTTTAAATACTGGAGCTACTTATGATATAGTATTAACAGAAGCAGCCATGTTAGCTTGTAATACTAGTCCTAAAATTAAAGCTTGGCCACCCACTTTTATATGCGCTAACCGCCCCTTACTATTTGACCACTCTGCAGAAGATAAAGAAGGGGATTCCTTGGTTTATAAACTATGTACTCCTCTAGATGGAGGCCTCTCTCTTATCAATCCTAGACCCAGACCAGCCTTTCCACCACCCTACGATACCATTAAATGGCAAAATCCAACTTATAGCTTAGAAAATTTATTAGGTGGAAAAGCACTTACTATTGATCCTCAAACAGGCATACTAACAGGAACTCCTGCTGTCACTGGGCAATTTGTCGTAGGCGTTTGCGTAGAAGAGTATAGAGGTGGACAATTGATTTCTGAAACAAGACGAGATTTTCAATACAATGTCATTCCTTGTCAAGATATTACTGCTAATTTTGATCCCCCACTTATTCCTTGCGACAACTTAAATATCGAACTAAATAATACTAGCCTAGGAGCTACCGATTACTTATGGAAATTCTTAGATCAAGATCGAATCTTAGGTACGAGTAAAGAAATTAATCCTAATTTTATTTTTCCCCAAGAAGGTAACTATACTATTCGACTAATTGTAGATCAAGGGACTAGCTGTGTTGACTCTATGGATCAAACGATTCGTTTAAGTTTAGAAACACGGCCTACAGATTTTGCTATTGAATTGGATGGTTGCCAAGATAGTTTAGTGTTACAATTAAAAGATTTAAGTAGCCAAGTAGGAATAGCTCCCACGGATTGGCGCTGGACCTTAAATGGAAC
>JALZWC010000405.1 GCA_023300255.1 Saprospiraceae bacterium
AATAGTTGAATTGTCAGACTTACAAAGTTTTGCAACTTGGGAAGTCTTGGTTCTCAAGGAATTAAATCTTCCCAAGTCTCGAAGACTTTGTAAGATCCGGAATTAGCGGTCAGCCTGTGGAAATGATCAGACCAATTGGATTGAAATTGCACTGTTTTCTGACACCTGACTCCTCGCTCCTGACACCTCAGTAGTTACATTTAATCTAATAAGTCGCCATAGAAGTATCTATTTCTGATGCCCAAGCAAGTATACCTCCCTTCAGATTATATAGATTAGTATATCCATGATTTTCTTGCAAGAACTTAATTGCATTGGCACTTCTAACACCACTTCTACAATGGATAACAACAGGCTTATCTTTAGTTATTTTATCTACATGATTAGGTAAAGTATCTAAAATGATAAGCTCTGCATTTAGGTTGGCAATATCCCATTCAAACTGTTTTCTAACATCTATTAATTGGAAATCCTTTCCTTCTTCTTGCCATTGTTTTAATTGGCTAACAGTAATTTCTTGAACCATGATTTCTGTATTTGATTTGGGAACAATTCCGCAGAATTGTTCATAATTTATTAGTTTGGTTATTAATGTATCTTTTCGTTTTTTTACTTTTAGAATTCGAGTAATAAATGAAGCGGCATCAAATAAAAATAATCTACCAGATAAAGGTTCCCCGACACCTGTAATAATTTTTATTACTTCATTAGCTTGCATAGATCCGATGATTCCGGGGAGTACCCCTAAAACGCCACCTTCTGCACAATTAGGTACCATGCCAGGGGGTGGGGGACTTGGGAATAAGTCTCTATAATTAGGTCCTCTTTCGCCATTACTGTCTAAATAATTGAACACAGAAACTTGTCCTTCAAATCTGAATATAGAAGCATATACATTCACCTTATTCGCTAAAACACAAGCATCATTTGTTAAATATCTAGTAGGGAAATTATCCGTACCATCTGCAACAATATCATAATTTTCGATGATACGTAAAGCATTTTCTTTAGTGTAAGCTTCCTGGTAGACATTGATTTTTATAAAAGGATTGAGCGCCTCTAATTTCTTTTTTGCGGTCACAGCTTTCGATAAACCAACATCATTTACATTGTATAAAACCTGTCTTTGTAAATTACTATCATCCACCAAATCAAAATCTACAATTCCTATTGTACCTACACCTGCAGCGGCTAAATATAGTAATACAGGACTCCCTAATCCACCAGCTCCTACGACTAAAACGCTAGCAGCTTTTAATTTTTTTTGCCCTTCTAAACCAAATTCAGGAATAGCAATATGTCTAGCATAACGAGTTAATTCAGGATTCGTTAAATGCGGCTGTGTTGTCATTTTAAAGTTTGTTTTTTATTCGCTCGTTCTTTAATTTGTTGAAATGCTAGCATTTCACTTTCCGTAATAATCCAACTGTTAAATTGGGTGATGTAAAAGAAGGACATAAAAATGGGAATAAACAACAGTCCAAAAATCAGCCATGCAGTCGGCTGAGGTAAGCCCATGAAATAATCCATGTTATTAGTTGCTACGTAGTTCCACCAAGAGAAGACCATCATGCTGTAGACGAAAAGATATAGAAAGCTACCAATTCCTAGTATTCGATATATTTTCTTTTGAAGGAGTTTATCTTTTTTAGCAGCGCCCATAAAAACCCCTAAACAAAATAAACTAATGATTGCTACACCAAAAAAATAAGATAACCATTTTAAGAAAGGAGTGGAGGCCACTGTAGTACCACTTTTATGTAATGTACTATAAGTAGCATCTACTGCTCCTGTTGCTTGAGCAGGTGGGGTGCTTGTCCATATTGCGACAATAATTATTGAAAAGACTATTAATACGCCAAAAAATAATTTAGGTATTTGCTTCATGTTGCTTCTTGATTTGTTACGCGTTTATTGTTTCGTCGTTCCTTAGTTATTACTCAATTCCTCAAAGTTACTTTTTCTTTTGTATACTGGTAATTATTTATGCATACTTTTGCTATTTGAATCAAGAACACTAATCATAAAATTAGTACCTTAGTTCTACCTTGGCACGCTCAAAACAATGCGACCGTTTTACGGTCGAAACGACCGTAAAACAATGTTAGAAATTATCAATGTTTCAAATATTTCGACCGATTGACACTATTTAGTATCTTTTTTACCACAGATTCACGGATTGCAAGTCTTTATTTAGCCTAATCCGTGAATTCGTAGTAAAAAATGTCAACTACTTTTTGGATAAACTTGTCGATTATTTTGCCATTTTTAAGCTAATAGCTATAGTTATTAGGTCTCGATACTAGTTAGATAGAACTACGTAGGTTATAGACTTTGACGATTCTAAACCTTCTACAGTAATACTTGTAAGGCAAAGAGTAAGAATAAATTAGCCGTTTTAACCTGCCCAGCAAGCCCGTCCGCTTTGCGGTTCACTTGCTCTGCAAGCTCATCCTCTAAGAAGTCCTGAAAAAAGAACCTTAGCCCAGCTATGCTTAGTTTTTCAGCCGCCCATCCGCTTTGCGGTTCAGGAGCTTACACTCCTTCATCTTAGAGTAAAAAATGACTAGCTTAAAACGA
>JALZWC010000406.1 GCA_023300255.1 Saprospiraceae bacterium
ATAATGGCTGTAATTAAAGTTGTTGAATTATTAGCAAATTCAAAAAAGAGTTGGGAAGATGCTACTGCCCAAGCTATCAAAAAAGCATCCAAATCAATTAACAATATTCGTTCTGCCAATGTGCAAAACCAGAGCGTTACTGTGGAAGATGGTAAAGTGAAGGAATATAGAGTTAGTTTGAAAGTTGCTTTTGAAGTAGGTTAGAAGAAAATTCAAGTCCAAGTCCAAGTATCAAGCCTGCCTGCGTTCCTTGGAAGGCAGGTTCAAGCTCAAAACTGACAAGACGTTGAAAGCTGACTTTTTGGATAGTATTGAATGTTGCTTTAAACGTAATTTTTCAAAAGAAAGTCCTAGTTGAAAATTTTATTCAACTAGGACTTCTTTTTTAAATTTCTATTTTCTAAAATGACCTGCCGCAGCAAGCAACTCTTCCTCTCCTAATTGGCCAATCAAATGACCAATAAACATATCTGCATGTATCCGAGTGTTTTCAATAAATAATTTACTAGTCTGTTTTCCAGCATTAATCACACCTACAACATATACTTTAGGTAAATTTGTTTCTAAGGTCTCTGGATCGTGAACTGGCCTTAAGTGTTCTCCCTCTAAGGCAATACCAATTGTTTCCAGAAAACTAAAATCAGGTTCATAGCCTGTCATTGCTAAGACAAAATCATTATCAATTTCTTTTGTCCCCTTAGGTGTATTTAATACGACAGTTGTTTCGGTTATTTCTTGAACAGTTGTGTCAAAGTAGGCAGTAATAGATCCTTCTTTTATTCGATTATCTATATTGGGTTTGATCCAATATTTAACCCGAGAATTAATTTCCGATTTCCTAACAGACATGGTTACTTCTGCTCCTTTATGGTATAATTCTAATGCTGCATCACATGCCGAATTTGCAGCACCCACAACTAATACCTTTTGTCCAATATAAGGGTGTGGATCATCATAAAAGTGTTTGACTTTTGCTAATTCTTCCCCAGCGATATTCATTTTCCGCACCGTATCATAAAAACCAGTAGCAATTACGATAGATTTTGTTTGATAAGTCCCCTTATTCGTTTGGAGCTCATAACCACCAGAAATAGGGGTGTTTGATAGTACTCGTTCATAGAAATTGGCTTTTAGCTGCCAGCTATTAAATACCCGTCTATAATACTCTAAAGACTCTCTTCGAGTAGGCTTATCGTTATGAGATATAAATGGCACTTCTCCTATTTCTAGCAAAATAGAAGTAGAAAAAAAAGTCATGTTAGCAGGGAAGTTGTATAAGGAATTCACTAATACGCCTTTCTCTATAATTAAATAATCTAAATTAGCTTTTTTTGCTTCAATAGCACATGCTAACCCAATAGGACCAGCCCCGATGATGATTAAATCCTTAAACATATATTTATATTTTTAATTTTTATTCCCTCTGTTTTAGCAGTATATTTGAATATAAAAAATAGAATAGAGAGTAGAGAAGCGAGAGCAGAGATGTATTTCGATTAAAAGACAACGAAATTTCGTCTACTTTAAACGCAATACATCTCTATTCTCTACTCTCGCTTCTCTATTCTGATTTTAAAACATTACCTCCTATTCATTGCAAACACTAAAAATTCATACCCTCGATAAGCATTCTACCTCTAAAGGATGGATACTGCTATTATTAGCTTATCTATTTTTTATTGCTACGACTTGTGAAGAAGGCATAGAGCCAGGCCCTCAACCCGAAGACATAACAAAAGAAAAGAGAGAAAGATTAGGTAATTTAATACATGAAGCCATATTAGCTTCGCCTAATGATTTTCCGCTTTTAGATCGTTCTGTCAAAGGAGACTCTGTTATACAAAATTACTTACAAACACTTTATAATCAAGCCAATTATCGAATTCGTTTGGATCGGTCTTCTATAAGAGATAATCGTTGGGATTTAGAGCGCCCTTGGCAAGTCACGGTAATAGATGATCCTAATAGGTTTGCTTTCTCTGCACCAGGTGGGTATTTCTATATTTCTAGTGGTTTTTTAGCAGGTTTAAGTAAAGGATACGAAATATATTATTTGATGGCATTTGAGGCAATTAATATTAGCGAAGATTTTTTATTGAATAGCTTAATTCGGGAGTATAGTATTGCTACAATTTTAAGTTTGGTAGACCATCCAGATGCTTTCTCCCCTTTAGTGCTAGTCGAAATTATAGAATTTATCCAAGAAGATTTGGTCTATGAGACATCTGTTGTTAGAGAAATAGATGGATTAGTCGCTGAGCTTATTTGCGAAACCTCTGTTTTTAATCGTTTTGGTATCATTCCGATATTAGATATTATTAATTTTAGAGAACAATGGAGGGATACACGACCTTCTTACTCAGGTCGACTAGAATATATAGATGCTTTACGTATAGATGACTGTGGAGTAATTAAATCTACAGGGGCTTATAAGAAATTTGTATTGGAGAATTTATGAAAAATTAGAATCTCTATTCTCTACTCTCGCTTCTCTATTCTAAAATTACCTTATACCACAAAAAAAAGTAGGCTAAAACATATTGTTCAGCCTACTTAAATCGGATTAACTCCTTTTTTTTTGTTAAATCAGTTTTTGAAATGACCTCCGTTTTATGGAGGTGCTCGCGTTTTGTTCTTTCAAATTAAATAGAACGAATTTGAAATTAAGGTGTTGGTAATAAGAGTAAAAAGCTAGAATTATAATTTGTGTGTTGTTGTATGTCTATCAAAAGGCAAATAATATGCCAAGTATTAAAATTATTTATAATATTTAAAATAAATATTTAAACAACTTATCTACATGGCAAGAATATTAGGAATAGATTATGGTACTAAACGAGTAGGTATTGCGACTACAGATCCCCTTCAGATTATTTCATCTGGATTAACAACTGTTGCAACTAAAGATATTTTTACTTTTTTAGAAAAATATATGTCGGAAGAAGAGGTGGAGTGTATTGTGGTCGGGGAACCTTTGCATTTAGATGGTACTCCTGCACAAATAGCTCATTTGGTAGTTGGGTTTGTAAGAAAAATTAAGGAAATCTATCCAAGTATTAAGATTGCGATGCAGGATGAGCGATTTACTTCTAAACAAGCCCAAGCCGTTATTTTGAGAAGTGGTGCCAAGAAGAAGAAACGCCAAGATAAATCGTTAATAGATAAAGTGAGTGCAACTATAATCTTACAAGCATATATGGAGAAGCAATATTGATATACTTTAATGATCAGAAAATTATCTTTCTAATAATTTAAGGAATGTGTATGGAATAAGTTCGTAATTTAGGGTAGCTTATTTTGTTCTTAGTTTTTGCTTTAATGAAGGAGAATTGTTGATACTTTGACTGAAT
>JALZWC010000407.1 GCA_023300255.1 Saprospiraceae bacterium
GCTATCAGAAGAGCAAGGTTTCTTAAAGCGGACAATACTTCGTAGCATTAAAAATGTCAACTACTTTTGGTTGTTCGATAAACTTGTCGAAGAACATCAAGTATAACTCGCTTTGTGTCTTCGTGTCTTTGTGACAACGTCAACCAACTAGATAAACTTGTCAAATTTTCTTATCGAATTAAGCTGACATTTCCTTGTTTGTAAAATTCTTCTCCATTGAAACATTCTACATAGATATAATAGCCAAAAACTCCAGATGGCTGTGCTTTTCCTTTCTTTGTACCATCCCAACCAATATCAGGACTAACCGATTTAAAGATTTCATCTCCCCATCTGTCATATATAATTAGCTCCATATTATTAATAATGGCTCCTCTTAAATAGAGTATATCATTTCTGCCATCTCCATCGGGTGTAAATGCATTAGGTAAGAAAATATAAGGTTCGTCACAGATTCCAGCTTGTATTTCTACATTAATACTAGAAGTGGCCGTGCAGCCAAGCTCATTGGTAACAGTTACTTGGTATTCGGTATTTTCTGCTGGGCTAGCAATGGGGTTAGCAGTTGTGGGATTATCTAAACTACTGGTAGGGCTCCAGTTATAGCTATACGTGGAGTTTTCGGTTGCAGCCAAAGTGAACGTTTCCCCTGCGTAAATAATCTCCTTCTCAGATTCAATATCGATATCCAATTCTATTGGATGTAAGGTGACGGGAATACTTCCTTTTGACTCACATCCAAATTCATCTATTGCTATAAATTCATAGGTAGTATTCTCAATTGGGTATACGGTTGGGGTATTAGTTGTTGCTCCCGAAATTATGGTTTCATTTCTAGACCAGCTATAAGTTAAAGGTCGATTGCTATCATTATTTACTACTTCCAATTGAATAGAATCTGCTTGGCAAATTTGTAGTAATGGGGCAAAGGATAAATCAATTGGGGCATTGGATATATTAATAGTCTGCGCTTCGGTACATCCATTTTCATCTTGTATTATAGCAGTGAATTGCTCCGATTTAGATACTTCAATGATTAGTTCTGGATCTGTTCCAATGGTATCTCCTTTTTCATTTATCCACCATTGTTGTTGGGCTTGTTCACTATAGGCAAAGAGTTCGGTTTGAAAATTTTGCTCACAGATATAGAAATCTTGGGTAGCTTCTATTTCGATTGTTGGGGTAGTTGCTATGTTTACATTTGTTATAGCAGTACAACCAAACTCATTACTTACGATTCCTGTATAGGTAGTGTTTTCAGTAACGATCACTTTTGGATTATTAGGGTCTGTGAGATCTAGTCCTTCATTGTTGGACCAATCGTATTCATAGGCAATATTCGGAGTAGGATTTAATGCAATAAGCTGCCCTACGCATTCTGTAATCGTATTTTGTAATAAAGAAGCATCAATTAATAGGGAAGGAATAGTTAATTCGGTACTAGCAATACAGTTCGGATTACTCGTTGAGCTAACCATTAATTTTACCTGAGTAAAATCTGGACTATTAATTAAAAAAATAGGATTAGCTTCGTTAGAAGTCTGTCCATCACTCAATTCCCAAAACCAAGTATCAATAGGTCCTTGGGGAAAATTAGTTTGATCTTCTAACACCAACTCTATAGTGGAACCAGAACAATTTATTCCACTCCAATCGAATTGTGCTTCAATGCCTGCTACTACACTGATAGGGAGTACTTCCGTATTGGTGCATCCACTAGCAGAGGTATATTGTATGCTTACGTCATAATTACCAAAGGTATCATAGGTATGTTCCACACTAGTCGCATCGCTTTCTATGCTAGGTGTTCCGTCGCCAAATTCCCAAATGTAAGTACCTGCTGCTTCTGTAAAAAAAGTAATTCCTTTACCATCGCAACTGGCTATTGTTTTTATACTACTAGTAGAAAGAGGATTAGTGCTGCCAACGACTACCTCTTTTATAGTAGTACAACCAAATTCATTACTAATGACTGCGGTATAGGTGGTGTTTTCAGCAACGACTACTGTTGGATTATTAGGGTCCGTGAGATCTAGTCCTTCATTGTCTGACCAATCGTATTCATAGGCAATATTCGGAGTAGGATTTAATTCGATAAGTTGTCCTATACATTCTTTAATTGTATCTTTTAATAAAGAAGCATCAATTAATAGGGAAGGAATAGTTAATTCAGTACTAGCAATACAGGTTGGATTACTCGTAGAACTAGCCGTTAATTTTACATGAATTGTATCTGGATTATTAACTAAAAAAATAGGATTAGCTTCGTTGGAAGTTCGTCCGTCACTTAATTCCCAAAACCAAGTATTGATAGGGCCTTGGGTAGATTTAGTTTGATCTTCTAAGACCAATTCTATAGTAGAACCAGAACAATTTTCTCCGCTCCAATCAATATTTGCTTCAATACCTGATACTATGTTAAGTGGGAGTACCTCTGTGCTAGTACAGCCATTGGTTGGCGTATATTGTATGCTTACATCATAATTACCGAATGCACCATAGGTATGTTCCACACTAGTCGCATCGCTTTCTATACTAGGTGTTCCATCACCAAACTCCCAAATATAAATTCCAACCCCTTCTGTTAAAAAGGTAATTCCCTTGCCATCACAATTGGCTATTGTTTTTATATTAATAGGAGGAGTATTAGTGGTGTCAACGACCACAATTCTATCAAATTGACAAACGCCAGTGCTATCACTTATGCGTACTAAATAACTAGTAGGTACATTGATGAATACACTAGGGTTGGGCGCAAAAGGATCCGTAATTCCTTCATTAGCGGACCAATCATATTGTAAACGAGGATTATAATTTGGATTTAATGCCACGTTATTTTCTGCGCAAGTGCTTATCGTTTCTAGTCTGGATTCCGCTAATAATAGAGGAGGAATGATTACTGTTTTTGTAGCACTACAACTTAAATCATTAGTCGATTGAATCGTTAGACTTACATTAATAGATTCCTTTTCTTTAATAGTAAAACTTGGATTTTGTAAAGTAGAGGTATTGCCATCACTTAATTCCCAAAACCAAGACAATTCCGCTCCTTGCGGAGTAATGGATTGGTCTGTAAAAGTTAATTCTATAGAATTAGTTGTACAATTATCACCACTCCAAGTAAAACTAGGGATCACTAAAGGGGAGGTATTGATTGGTAGCAATATTTCTTCTTTACATCTGCCAGGTGTTATATCTGTGACGACTACTTCATACTCCGACATCTGAGGGTAGATATGTTCAATAGGGGCATTATTTTTAGTTATGACGGAGGTACCATCTCCAAAATCCCATGCTAAGATTGCTTTTTGATTTGCCTGAAAAGTTGCGATTAGTCCATCGCAATTAATCGTTTCTTTAATTGTTAAAGTAGATACAAAAGCGGCGGTATCAATAACGACTGTTTTGTCAAATTGACAAATTCCCGTACTATCACTGATCTGAACGGTATACTTAGCTGGGCCATCAATCGAAACTATTGGATTTGGTGTAGTTGGGTCAGGGAGTTCTGGATGGAAAGACCAATCATACACTAAACTAGGATCAAAGTTCGGATTGAGGGCCACTAAGTTATTTCCGCAGGTATTGATCGTATCAGGAGGTCCAACACTTGCCGCATTTTCTATAACCACCACCTTTGTTTGTTTCTGTGCTTCTAAAAAGCAACCATTTGCTGTTTGGATAGCCAAAGATATATCAAACGACTGGGTGTTTTTTATAAGAAATTTAGGATTAGCTTCCGTTGAAACGAATTGATCGATAGTTCCATTTAAGGTCCAGCGCCAATCCGTGGGAGCTATTCCTACTTGGCTACTTAAATCTTTTAATTGTAACACTAAACTATCTTGGCAACCATCTAATTCAATAGCAAAATCTGTAGGCCGTGTTTCTAAACTTAAACGAATCGTTTGATCCATAGAGTCAACACAGCTAGTCC
>JALZWC010000408.1 GCA_023300255.1 Saprospiraceae bacterium
ATGGGCAATCCCTTGTGGTTGCCCTACTTAGCAAGGGCAACCACAAGGGATTGCCCATACTGCAAACTAAACTCAAGGAACAATCTTAGGCGGGTAGCCGTAAAACAAAGATGAGGTAGCATTTCTACATCCACGGTTTGTTATTCCGCAAGATAGTGCCATATGGCACAAATATAGGAATCTGTACCGTCTCTACCTCCTCTAATACTAGGCAAAGGATGTGTAGATGTAGGGATTGTACATATTCCTGCGGAATGACAAGAGGTAGATGTAGGGATGCTAAGCGACTCGAACTTGTTTTTACATTCTTTTTATTTTAATTTAGTTAAAAAATGAAAATTGAGCACCTAGCCATATGGGTCAATGACCTAGCGCAAATGAAATATTTTTACGAAACCTACTTCGGTGGAAAAGCTGGAGATTTGTATCATAATACGACTAAGAATTTCAAATCATATTTTTTATCTTTTGATACAGGATGTAGATTGGAGTTAATGCATCGACCAATCATCCCTCAGAATATCAATGACTTGAGTAAAGAGTATATAGGTTTAATCCATTTTGCCATTTCTGTAGGTAGTAAAGAACGAGTAGATGAATTGACGGAGCAATTGAGGAAGGATGGTTATGAGGTAGCAGGGGAAGCTAGAACGACGGGAGATGGGTATTATGAGAGTGTGGTGCTGGACCCTGAAAAAAATCGAATCGAAATTACTGTTTGACCATATTAGGTTTATTTTTTAACCACATAGGTACATAGGCCACATAGTTGCATTCTAACTATGTGGCCTATGTACCTATGTGGTTAAAAAATATATATGGTGAATTATTAATAAATAGGCGGTAAAGTAAATCTTACAACCCACGATCCTCCGCCATAGTTTTCCACAATAAATCTTTCAATTCTTGTAAACCATCTTGGGCAACAGAAGAAATAAAAACAGTCGGAATTCCCTTTGGTAAATCTGGTGTTAGTAAGTCCCGAAGTTCTTGATCCGCCATATCACATTTGGTGATGGCTAATACCTTAGGTTTATCTAGAAGTTCTGCATTGTACATTTTTAACTCATTCAAGAGGATGTCGTACTCTTTTTTTATATCATCAGAATCACAAGGAACCATAAAGAGTAAAGTCGCGTTTCGTTCAATATGTCTTAAGAAACGGTGACCAATCCCTTTTCCTTCATGTGCATTTTCGATAATTCCTGGAATATCAGCCATGACAAAAGAGCGCATATCTCTATACTTGACAATACCAAGATTAGGCACTAAAGTCGTAAAAGCATAGGCGGCAATTTTAGGCTTAGCAGTTGTCAAAACAGATAGTAAAGTGGACTTGCCAGCATTTGGGAAACCGACCAAACCTACATCAGCTAAAACCTTTAACTCTAAAACTTTCCATTCTTCCTGACCAGGTTCTCCTGGCTGTGAATACTGTGGTGTTTGATTGGTTGCTGATTTAAAATGCGCATTACCTTGTCCGCCACGCCCACCATACACAATAACAGTCTTAGCGTCATGTTCTGTTACTTCGAAAAGAACTTCCCCAGATTCTGGATCTTTGGCAATAGTGCCAAGTGGTACATCTAGGATAACATCTTTTCCATAGCCACCACTACTATGACCACCACTACCATTGCCTCCACCACCGGCGATGACATGTTTTCGATATTTTAAAGGCAAAAGGGTCCACATATTTCGATTACCTCTGAGGATGATATGGCCACCACGGCCACCATCTCCTCCATCTGGTCCACCATGCGCATTTCGTTTATCTCTAAAGAAATGAGCAGAGCCAGCCCCGCCTGCGCCTGATCGGCAACAGATTCTTACATAATCTACAAAATTCTTATCTGCCATGTTTTAATTAAAACTGCTATGTTATTTGTTTTAAACGAAATACAGCCCTACGCCTGATGGCACTAGGACTTGTCTGCTCTCGCTGCTTTATTCTAAAACCTGTATGGTTTTAAAACGCAAAGTTACGGAAAGAGGAATAAACCTATTCTGTTCTCGCTTCTCTGTTCTATATTCTATTTTTAAAATCCACCGAATGCATCTGCATTATTTTTCTGGTAAGGCAATTTCAATATATCCAAGGGTGCATTTTTAACCTTGATCATAAAGAAATAAGTGCCTCGCTGTGGTTGCCAACGGAAAGAAGTCTCCCAACAATGAAGGTCTCTGAAAATACCAATATCAGGATAAGTAGTCCGTTTATTGTTGAAATCATAGCCAATATTACCAATTTGCATACGCCATTTTTCTGTTAATTGGATATTGGAGATAGTTAGGTTAATATTGTGGGTACGAATTTCCCAAGAGGTTGGCTGATTAATAGCTTTTGTTGCATTAATCGCTAAATTGTGGTTTAAGTTAAAACCTTCTAAAAACTTCAAGAAAGTATTATCGGCTTGATTGTTTTGTCCATTACTTCCTTGATCACGGTTGCCATTATTTCGTTGAGATGGATTAGAAGTAGTTTCTTTTTTAAAGAATTTTTTTATTTCTCGAACAGAAATACGAGATGATATTCTGAAATCTGCATTTGTAAAGCGAAGAATTCTACCATTTGTTTTAGCATAGAATTGATTGATTCTAACATTGTTTGTATCCGCAGTATAAGGCGACCATCGAGCATTCGCATTTAAGGTAGTTATACCTTTAAATAGACGGGTAGTACCTGTTGCAGAAACATCGCTAAATTTTAGAGAATCTGCTGCGAAATTATAATTTCCACCGACTCTAATATTATCAAATAATTTTATCTTTTTATCAACAGAGTCTCGCTTAGATCGAAATTTGGCTTCGAATATATTATTGAATGAATAATTTAAGGACATTTGTTTTCCACTACTATTGGTACTAGGCGCGCCAAAGATGCCCCCTTCAAAAATACTGTAACGCTGAAAATTGACGACCTCACTAGTATCTCGATCATATTCATCAAATAGGCCACCAAAGAAACCATCAGGAGCACTAAAATCAGGGGTGTAATTAAAAGAAATACTTGGTTTAAGGGTATGCCTTATCCCTTTTAAACGCCCTTTTTTAAACTGGAGTGTTCCGAATAAATTAGTATTCATAGAGATACCAGTAGAAAATTGATGCCATGGTTTAAATCCAAATACCGTATCTCTCGTTTCAAATGTTTCTGGAAGATCCTCTTCGCCATTTGTTTGGGTGGTATGGAAATACCAGACTTCATTGAAAGAAGCATTTGGAGAGACGGTTACGTATTTTAATAAATTAAAATTTAAGTCGGTAGATGCATTATGCCTAAATCCAAAACGAGCATCGTTTATTGTCTTTTGACTGAATAGGGTCGTATCAGTTGCCGTTAATTGATTCTGAAATTGCCCGTCATATTTGAATGAAATTTTCTCATACCATTTTTCTTTATTCCCCCCTCGATCTTGTTTAAAAGGATAAATACGATTTAATTGAAAATTAGCCGTAGGTAAATTAATATTTACCCTATTATTTAGGGTGTTTTGAGAATGACTCATCGCTAAAGATAATCGATAAGGACGGCCTGGAAAGGTTTGATTATAGGAAAGGTTAGAAGATAAGGTGTTCTGTAGAACACTTTGTGCATCGTTATTATTTATCCGTTGAAAGCCATTTCCTTGTATATTAAGACTTCCACCAAAAGTTTTAGTAGGGTGGGCCTTCGAATCCTGACGATGCGTCCACCGAATACTATAAGAATTTTGACGCCCAGGTATATCTAAATTTCTTCTACTTGAATAGGATAGCGCAAGACTGCCACTATACTTATATCGTTTTTTATACCTTGAATCTGCGTTAAGTCCCCAGGTACCATGCCAGTAAATGTCAGAAGTTAATCGCAAATCTAATTTTTCACTGATAGGAAAATACCAACCAACACCTTCTAATCCAAAGCCCCACTGTGGAGAATATTCATACCCTTGTGGAAAAATTAAGCCAGTACTTTTGAATTGCTTTAAAGGGAAAAAACCAAAGGGCAAATAGATAGGCGTGGGTACACCTGCTAATTCCAAATTAGATAAACCGACAACGACGACTTTATCTGCTACCACTTTTTGTTTTCTACTCCGAATACCATAATGCGGATGTGGCGCATCACAAGTAGAAAAGATGGCATTCCTATTATATAAAATATTGTCTACCGAAGAGGTATCATCTGCTACTCCTTTTTGACTAACAAATTTCGTTTTTTTCCCTTTTAAAAATAAATTACTTTGAGTAGTCGCTACATCGTATACAATCCCTTTATTAGATTTGAAATTATATCGCATTTTACTAGCCTGAAAATTTTGAGAACCATCGGTAAAGGTAGGTTGACTTCCTCCTATACCAAGTCCATCAATAGTCGTTTGTGCGACGGCAATATTGCTATCTAAGCTAATAGTGATATATCCTGCTTTTAATTCAACGGATTGGAACTTGACCGCTGCTTCTCCATATAGATGGACCTTATTATTTTGATTATCGTAAATAATAGAGTCTTTTGCGCTATATTCTACCTCTTCTTCGATCGCACTTTCTGCAATATTTACTGCGGAAGTAGGAGTAGGGGCTGCCGTTGGAATGCTATCTAATGCAGGAACTTTTACTTTATTAGGACGTTCTAATTTCTGAGATAATCGTTTATTTAAGACAGTATCCACTTGTCCCTCTACTGTCCAATAACAGCAAAAGATGATAAGAATCAAGGAGACAAGGGTTTTCTGCATATATTGTGGTATTAAAATTGACTTATTTTAATATAAGGAATGACGAAATAATAACTGTCTCAACTTGGCTTGCCCTTTTCCAGTCTTAGAAAGCCAAAAAAAGAGTCCGTAGCCCTGCTATGCACTAGTT
>JALZWC010000409.1 GCA_023300255.1 Saprospiraceae bacterium
CTGTCTGATTGTGCGTGGAGCAGAGGCGCACATATAATACTAAGGACTATTAGGAAGTATTTCATTGTCTTGTGGCTTTGCCATAAGCTATAAGATATCACCTTGTTGGATTTTTATCGTAGCTTATGACGCTGTTGAATATATTAAAATTTATCGCTCTTCTGGAATTTATAATCGATAGGTTTTTCTTTTTTTCTTGGGCTGAATAGGTTTAGTAGGGGCTGCTTGTTGACCGAATAAATCTCTGCTAAAAAAGTCTTGTCTATCAAAAAAACCGCCCCCAAAAAAATCATTCTTTGGTTTTGGTTGCTGTATAATGCCATCTGGATTGGGGACCACTAGTATTTCTATAGGCTTTGTCTCCAAAGCTATATCTTCAGCAATCGCTCTTGCTGGCGGAATAAAATAGTTACCAATATCACTAGGTTCTAAATAATAAGAATAGCTAGCAGTTTGACTAGTGGTGCCATTCACCATACTAATACTGGTCGATTGATTGGGACCGCTTAATATCTTGAAGCCATCAAAAACAGGAGGTTGAAACTCTTCCATTGCCCCATTACTTAAGGTAAAGCTTACTTCTATATAGTTACCTAGAAGAACAGAGTCTGTACTTACTGCAACTTCAAAATTAGGTCCTTGAGCATACAGAAAACTGCTCAAGAAAATATAAATAGTAATGGCTAATATTTGTCTCATAATTTTAATGATTTGTTTATTCAAGAGCTTGAACCATGCTAGTGTCAACATCATAAGTCTGACCCCTGACAATGAAATGGTCTGACCCCTGACAATGAAATGGTCTGACCCCTGACAATGAAATGGTCTGACCGCTGACTTCTTTTTTTCGGCTACCAATCCTTAGAAGATTTAGATTTTTTTCCTTTTCCTTTCTTTAGTTTCTCTTGCACCTTTCGTTCCTCTTCATCCATGATATCTAGCAGTTGTTGCGCTTCTTCTTTACTTAAATCTTTTGGTTGAGGTTGCTGTTCTTGATCGTCTTGATTTTCAACAGGTTGTTGTTGATCTTGCTGTTGTTGATCGTCTTGTTCCTGCTGTTCTTGCTGTTGTTGCTGCTGTTGATCCTGTTCATCTTGTTGGTCAGAATCATCCTGCTGTTGCTGTTGTTGCTGCTGCTGTTGTTGCTGCTGTTGCAGGCGCAATTGCTGTTGGGCTTGAGATAAGTTGTATTTGGTTTCTACATCTTTAGGATTTTGGCGAAGCGCATTCTTAAAGGCATCCACACTCTTATCAAATTCCTGTTGCCCAAAGTAAGCATTGCCTAGATTGTGGTATGCTTTGGAACGGGTCTCTTTGTCTTTCGCTCCACTTGCTGCCGATTCATAGTGCCGAATAGCTTCGTCAAATCTTTGTTGATTATAAATAGTATTGCCTAAATTATAACTGCCTTTCGAAGATTTTTCTTTTTCTAATGCTTTTCGATAGTCTATTTCAGCAGATTCAAAATCTTGTTCTGTGTATTGAGCATCTCCATTTCTTAAATAAGAATGAGCAGACTGTGCTTGACCCCAAATAGTAAGGAAGCCAAGTAAAAAAATGGAGAAAATGTATTTTTTCATAAATGGTATTTTAAAAGTTGTAGAAAACAGATCCTTCTCTTCTAACCAAAAAGATCCTTCTCTCCTAACCAACGATTTTTTCTATAAGATATTAGAAATTCTGCCCCTAAAAATAAGATAGCTAGAGCTATAAAGTATTGAAAATAACTTTCATACTCATTAAATACTCTAGCTTCAAACTCTCGCTTTTCCATTTTGTCAATACTGATCTTTAAAGATTCGCTCACGTCATCAGGGTTACTCGCCACTAAATTAAAGTAGGACCCATTGCCAACATCTGCTAAATCTTGCATCATTTTCTCATTTAAAGCAGATCGAACAGGATTTCCTGATTGATCTCTTTTATAATCTTCTCGGCCACCTATAATAGTAGGTATTAATCCGCCTGATGCAGTCCCAACACCGACGGTATATATTAGTAAGCCGTTTTTAGCAGCTTCCTGTGCAAATTGAATCGTTTCTTGATCGTGCGTTTCACCATCTGTTACAATGATGATCGCTTTATGTTGTTTATTGTCTTCTTCAAAGGATTGTTCCGCCAAGTCTAATGCATCACTAATAGCTGTACCCTGAGTAGGTGCTTGATTCGGATTAGCACTTCTTAAAAATAATTGGGCTGCGGCATAGTCCGTAGTAAGCGGCATTTGTAAGTAGGCATTTCCAGCGAATAGAATGATGCCCATTCTATTTCCTTTTAAAGTATTTACTAGTTGTTGGGAAAATTTTCGAGCTCGTTCTAATCTATTAGGTCGAATATCTTCTGCCATCATACTCTGAGAAATATCTAGTGCAATAAAAATATCTACACTTTTTTGTTTTACTTTTTCTCTTTTAGTCCCCCATTGTGGATTGGCCCAAGCTATAATTAAAGTAGATAAGCCGAATAGTAAAAGAAGAAATTTTACTGTATGCTTATATTTAGAATAGAGCGGCATCATCTGAGCTAATAGGGTAGTATCGCCGAATTCTTGCATAGCCTTTTTTCTACTTCGCTGTACCCATAGGAAAAAGAGTATTAGTAAAGGAATTAAAAGTAAAGCGTATAGATGATCTCCGTATTCAAATCTAAAAGGCATAAAGTTGAGTTAGGGGTTTAAAACCATATAGGTTTTAGAATAGAGAAGTGAGATCGGAGAATAGAGAGGTATTTCATTTAAAAGCTATGAAATTTTAGTTGTTTGTTAATGAAATACGTCTCTGCCCTCGCTTCTCCACGCTCTATTCTATTTATGTAAAATACAAAAATACAAACTATCTTTTTTCTATGAAAATATCTATTGGTTAATAAGTCGTTAAGAAAAATATCTACCTTTAATATAAAGCTATTAAGTCCACCATTTTTGAATGTAATGGACTTACTTGCTGTACTTCATCGAATAAAATCTAAATACCTATGGCACAGCATATCAAAACTGGTAAGCAAGGAGAAGCTTTAGCACTGGAATATATCAAAGACAAAGGATATGAAATTTTAGAAACGAATTGGAGGTATCGACGCTCAGAAGTGGATATCATTGCTATGGACCAAAAAATATTAGTGTTCATAGAAGTGAAAACGAGAGGTAGTGATTATTTTGGAAAACCTGAAATAGCAGTCACTAAGCATAAGAAGAAGTTATTGATTGATGCAGGAACTGCGTACATGCAAAAGGTAATGCATACTTGGGAGATACGATTTGATATTATAGCTATCGTATTGCGCTCAGAGAATGATGTAGAAATACAACATTATATGGATGCATTTTTCCCAGGATTAAGTATATAAAAAAGCAGATAAATTGATTTGAGTGTGTAAAGAATTGGGGGAAAACACATATAATGTTGACGAATTTACCACATAGATACATAGTTCACATAGTATTACTCCTTATCAGGTA
>JALZWC010000410.1 GCA_023300255.1 Saprospiraceae bacterium
CAAGATTTTACGCGGGATGAATGGGATTATGTTGCTTATTTTTTTGGCAGTTTGGTATTTTATTTTTTTATGAATGGTAAGGAAGAGACGACTAATACTTGTTAAAAGTAATATCTATGTTTTAACAAATTTGCAATTATTTTACACTCTATACAACCTTTCCCTTTATTCAAGCCTCTTTATAGTAGAGATCTAATAATTAGGGTCTCTATTATCCGAACACCTAAACGAAACCTTTGCGCCTACACCTAACAGAAACCCAATTAGTGCAAGGCTGTCGAGCGAAAGATCGACTAGCTCAAAAGGCATTATATGACCGCTATAAAACGGCCATGTATACCCTTGCCTATCGGATAACGAATGATTTTGGGCAGGCTGAAGAAGTATTACAAGATGCTTTTTTAAAAGTCTTTAAACATATCACTTCCTTTAAAGGAACAGCTAGTTTGGGGAGTTGGATCAAAACAATTGTGATTAGAACGGCTTTAAAAAAGATTCAACGAAAAATAATTTTTGAACCTTTAGAAGATCATTTGTTACCCACTTTAATTGATTGGGGACACACTTTGGAGAGTGACTATTTAGAACAAGCTATTCAATCTTTGCCAGAAGGGTTTCGAGCCGTTTTTGTTTTGATAGAAATAGAAGGATATACGCATAAGGAGGTGGCTAATTTATTAGATATAGCAACAGGCACTTCCAAATCGCAACTGTTTCATGCAAAGAAGAAGTTGAAAAATATTTTAAAAAATCAATAATTATAAAAATGATACAACGATTGGTATGAGTATAGACCATAAGAAGAAAGCCTTAGCACAATTAAAGGAGTATACACCTAGTGATACAACATGGAACTCTATAGAGCGACGCTTGTCAATACAAGAATCCTTGCAAGCATTGCCGACTTATGCACCTAAAGATAATGTTTGGGAAACTATAATAAAAGAGTTAGAACCAAATAATCAATTTGCACAGAAAGAATATTTCGTACAGAAAAGATACTTAGCAATAGCTGCTACGATCTTATTCCTAGTCAGTAGTATTTTCTGGTATTTAACAATACCAAATAATAAAGAAGAATTTCAATATACCCAAGAAGAGATTAATCTACAATTACTAGAAACAGATTGGTATACTTCAGAAGAGATAAGAATACAAGTAAGGGATTTTTGTGAAGCTCAAATTATTGCCTGCTCTTCACCAGTATTTAAAGAATTAGAACAAGAGTTAACTACTTTGAATAATGCCAAAACAGAATTAGAAACCGCTATGCAGCTTGTCGGAAAGAATACCGACTTAATTGCTCAAATGACTTCAATTGAATTAGAAAGGTCGGTCCTTTTAAATGAAATGATGGATCAGATTCTATAAAAACTACACAATGACAATCTTAAAAAAGAAACAGTTATTACTGCTACAATTGTTGTGTTTAGCATTATCTAATTTATGGTCCCAGACGAGTACTCTAGAGGTAGTAAGTAAAGTGCATCAACATAAATTAGTTTGGGATAAAAACTATCCTTTAGAAATTAATGGACAGTATGCAGATATTAAAATTATAGCTTGGGACCAAGGAATAGTTGAAGGTACAACAGAATTAATCGCTAAACATGCAAAACAAGGCATAGCCCAAAGGGATGTACGTACGTTAAAAGCCATTTTTGAAAAGCGAAAAAAGGCATTGTATATTGGTAATCAATTGGTATTATCTAATAATGGACCGAAGCCTTCTTCTAATTTAAAAGCTAAAATCACGTTTAGAGTGCCTCGTAATTGTCCAGTTACTATTAATAATTCTTTTGGTAATATCGAGGTAGAAGGTTTGCATCAATCTTTACAAATTAATAGTCGATTCTCTAAATTAACCATCAAAGAAGTATCTGGAAATACCGAACTCAAGACAAATTTTGGATCTATTACTGGGCAAAAAATGACTGGTCAAGTAGTGGTCATTGGTGACCGAACAGAAGTGTATTTAAATGGATTGGAGGGTGTGTATAATTTAGAATCAAAATACGGTAAGATTACGCTTTCAGAAGATAGTACAAAAAAGTATGAGCTAAGAATTAAAGGGAATAAGACAGATGTGATCTTTTTAGAAGATAATTTATTAGCACATGATTTTGATTTAATGACCGCTTATGGAAACATTACTATTCCCAATCAACAACAATTTTCTTATGTCTCTGATACCGATGATTTAAAACATGTGAAGCACCATATTCCTACACCACAATCTACGATTGTAGTTGATTTATCTTATGGAAATATTTCTATTAAATAGAGTTGTTTTAATTCTTTAGAAGCAAACCTAATAAAAACGTTGCCTTATGAAAAAATTATATGCAATAATTCTTTTCCTTGGTTTTTTACTACCATTAGAAGCGCAAACAACATCTAAGAAAAGCTATGTTGTTGAGGAGGAACAATTCATGGAACAACAACTAATAGATGCTAAAAATTGTTTTTTTAAAAAACAAGAAGACGTTAGTCGTTTATGGAAACTTAATCTTATCGACTTACTGAATACTAGTACTGTTATTTCGGATCCAATAATAGGAATTAAAAGTGGATTGTCATTAGGATATGAACGAAGATTAGGTGTAGGCCGTTCTTTAGACATTAATCTGGGTGCTAGTTCTAATATATTCCGTTCCAATAAATCTAATCAAGAAGAAAGTCTATATTCAGATTATCATGGAGATAGCTATGGAGTAGAATTTTCCATAGCACATAAATTGTATTTATTTAAGAAAGAAAATATTGCAAGAGGACTTAGTGGAAATAATTTATCGGGTATCTATACGAGTGTATTGTTGGGGATTGATTGGGAATCTCATACTTATGATGCTACCTATGTACAGGGAGCAGAACCTGTTATTTCAAATACAGTTGAATTGATGTCAATTCAAACTAAATATCAAGAAATAGAATATTCAGCTAGCTTTAATCTAGGTATACAACGACAATTCACCAAGAACGGTTTTTTTGACTTTCATATAGGCACAGGTTTAAGACGAACAACAGTACCGATTTATGATTACCATATTATAAATGGAAAGCCTACTCAATTTAGAATGCTTAATGGTAAACGTGTATCTGAAATCGAATGGGGTGCGCTTTTTAATTATAACTTAAGCCTAGGATTCACTTTGGATAACCAAGAGATAAGAGAATTACCTAAAGATTGTTCTGTTTTTGAATACCATACCAATAAGCAACGAATAATAAAATTGAGTTTAATTAATCCAAACAAACTATTTAATCAAGATTTTTTTGAAGGTAGGTTAACTGCTGGAATAGAACAAAAAATCAGTAATAGTGTTTTTTCAATTAATGCTAATATAAACTATTTCTTTTCAGTTCTTTTGTCTGATATAGATATAGACGGAGTTGCATATGGGGTAGTAGAACCCCGTTATTATTACGATTTAAAAAAGCGAATGGCTCAAGGGAAGACAGGAAATAGTTTTTCTGCTAACTATGTAGGATTGCGTTCTAGATTTGGTTTGAGGAAGGGGAAACATTTAGCTATCGCACCAGTATGGGGGATACAACGTCAATTTTTTAAGCATCTTTTATTTGATTATAAAGTTGGTCCCGAATTGTTTTTGGCACGAAACGATAAAGATATTAGATTCTTTTCTGAATTGAAAATTGGCTTGGCTTTTTAATAAAAAAATAATCCATAGTTATTTTACATAGATTTGTAGTATCAAGAATTTTTACTAAAAGTAGAACTCAACATCATGAAAAATCGCCTAAATCTATTACTACTTACTTGCTTATTATTTCTCTTTTCTTGCGGCGACAATACAATCGTCAACCCAACGTCAGTTAATCCTTCG
>JALZWC010000411.1 GCA_023300255.1 Saprospiraceae bacterium
CTTGTGGTTGCCCCTGCTAAGTAGGGCAACCACAAGGGATTGCCCATACAATAGCTCCGTAACTTCTTAATTGTAAGGAACAATGTTAGACGGGTAGCTGGAGCTACGCTCCTTTTCCATTCATTCTCACCAACTTTTCAAAATTCTATTCCTTTTTTGTAAAAAACCCATTATACGGGGCAAAGTCACTCTTTTTTTGAAAAAAATGTTAAATTCAGCACAAGGCAATTGCCTTATAATGCTCTATAAATCAATTACTTACAAAGGCTATGTCACAATTCATATACAAAACCACGAGATTTCGGCTTTTTTTGCTTTTTTACAATTATTTTCTATTTGTGAACTTGCATCTAAGACTGAATTGTATGTATCTTTGAATTGTCACTAAGAAAGTAACCCACCAACAAAATTTGTGACAGTCAAAAACTCCTCTTAAGTTCTTCACCTCCTAATTTTAGAAAGCTTTTACTAAAAGCTGTGACTCTCCTCCCACTTTCAAATTTCCTCCCACATTTTTAGCAACTTAAATATCATCGTTATGACAACTTTTAACTACTTCAAAATCTTCGCTTTAATCTTGGTTGCAGCATTAGGTTCTTGCCAAAAAAGTACTGAATTGGAGATAGTTAAGTCATTCGATGGTGTTGAAACTGAATTGTGGGAACACTTTGATAACTTTGAGAAGGAAGCTGCTAGAAGAGGCGTGCATATTGATTTAGCTGCATCTGGCATCACTGGTTCTATTGAAAAGATTCACACACCAGGTATGGTTGGTATCTGTAACCACAGAGTAGACACTCCTAACCATGTCATGATTGACAGTGATTTTTGGAATTCTGCAAGCGAAAATGCAAGAGAAATGATTATTTTTCACGAATTGGGTCACTGTTACTTACACAGAGGACACAATGATGCTGCACACTCAGACGGTACTTGTAGCAGCATTATGAGAAGTGGATTGGGTGGATGTGTAGATTTTTACACAAACTCTAATAGAAAGGGTTACTTAACAGAATTATTTGCAGACGCTCAGCACTAATCGTACCACGGAATTTATTCCGTACAACTGATTAAGCGCAGCGCAAATTAGTTGTTTCCTATCTGCGCTGCGCTTGATAGGCATACGGAATAAATTCCGTGCTACTGCAATCTAAAATAGACCATGTAATTCTCCTTGAACAGAACTTACAATCTTTCCTAAGTCTTCTGGATTCCCCAGAAAGTCTACTTCATCAGAATTAATGACTAATAACTTACCTTTATCATAACCATCAATCCAAGTATCATAGCGTTCATTCAAGCGTTTGAGATAATCAATACTGATAGTGCCTTCATAATCTCTTCCTCTATGCTGTATATGGTTGACTAAGGTAGGAATACTAGCTTTTAGATAGATCAATAAGTCTGGCGGCTTTATTTGGGAGGACATTGTTTTAAACAGCGAAAAGTAATTCTCAAAGTCCCGAGTAGACATAAGGCCCATATCATGTAAATTGGGTGCAAAAATATAAGCATCCTCATAAATCGTCCGATCTTGAATTACCGTATTTTTGCCATTCAAAATTTCTAAGACTTGCTGATATCGGCTATTCAAGAAATAAATCTGTAAATTAAAAGACCAACGGTGCATATCTGTATAGAAATCACTTAAGTAAGGATTATCATCTGTAGATTCATAATGAACTTCCCAGCCAAAATGTTTTCCTAATTGAGTGGTCAAGGTCGTCTTTCCTGCACCTATATTCCCTGCTATTGCAATATATTTTGCGTCATTCTTTTCGGACTCCATATACTTTCTTTAGTTTCTCATCAATAATCTTCTACACAAATATGGCAGAAGTTGTATTTAAAAAATTCTCCACAGTTGTTCATCTGGAAGATCTGCTTCAATAAAAATAGGCTCTTTCTTGACAGGGTGAATAAAAGATAAGCTTTTACTGTGTAAATGAATGCTCCCATCTTCATTTCCTTTTTCTGCACCATATTTCAAGTCTCCTCTAATAGGGCTGCCCATTTTAGACAACTGAACCCTTATTTGGTGTGGTCTACCTGTTTTTAAGCTAATTTCATATAGATTATGAGTAGCTACTTTACCTACTAATTTATAATCAAGCTCTGCTTTTTTGGCTTTAGCTGCCCGATTACTTAGGCGATCATAGGCCTTCGTCTTATTCTTAGTCGTATCCTTCAACAGAAAATGAGTCAAAGAACCTTCCAACTCTGGCAATTCAGCCTGGGTAATCGCCCAATAGGTTTTTTTGACATTTCTTTCCCGAAATAATTCATTCATTCGAGTGAGCGCCTTAGACGTTCGAGCAAATATAACTACCCCACTCACAGGCCGATCTAATCGATGGATCACCCCTAAAAAAACATCTCCTGGTTTATTATAACGCTTTTTGATATATTTCTTTATCCAATCACCAAGTGTGGCATCTCCCGTCTTATCTCCCTGCACCAACATTCTTGAAGGTTTGTTAACGGCTATGAGATGATTATCTTCGTAAAGTACTTTTATATCCATTTATTGTTGAAGTTCATTATTTCAAAGTTCAAAAGTAGCATAATCCATAGGTTTTTTTATAAAAAACATGGTTCTTTGATAAATCTACCAAAAAAAACCTAATTAACCTCTTATGCCTATTACTCAATCTCTATTCGGTCATCTTGATGAAATTCCAATTGACTTATATACGCTTGTCAATAATAATGGAATGGAAGTAAAAATAACTAATTATGGCGCAACCATTACTTCTATAAGAACACATGATAAAATAGGGATACTTGGTCAAGCAGTATTGGGTTTTGAGACCTTAGAAGGTTATTTACAAGAACAACCTTTTATCGGGTGTACAGTGGGGCGTTATGCCAATAGAATCGCTAATGGCCAGTTTTCTATAGATGAAAAAAACTACAGCCTAGTAACGAACAGTCCTCCCAATCATTTACATGGTGGTCCAAAACACTTTGGTCAAACAGTTTGGCAAGCAGAGACCAAGACCAATAAACGATCGTCTTCCGTAATTTTGACTTATTTAAGTAAAGATGGAGAAGAGGGCTTTCCAGGAAATCTAGCCTGTAAAATTACTTATACTTTAAATGATCAGAATGCATTAGTCATAGATTATCACGCTACCACAGATGCTCCGACTGTTCTCAATTTAAGCAATCATTCTTATTTTAATTTGCAAGATGCCGGAAAAAGTACGATCCTCGATCATGATCTAAAATTATTTGCGGATCATTATACGCCTGTAGATAAGCATTGTATTCCGATAGGGACTATCCAATCTGTTAAACAAACACCCTTCAATTTTACTACTTGGAATAAAATAGGTGCACGCATTAACAAGAAACACAAGCAATTGCTTATTGGAAATGGCTATGATCACAATTATGTCATCAATGAAAGTGAACATGCTTTAAAAATTGCGGCAAAAGTGCATGATAAAAAAAGCGGCCGCCTATTAACCGTTCATACCACAGAGCCAGGTATACAATTCTATACCGCCAACTGGTTTGATGGCACGCTAACTGGGCATGAAGGCATTACCTATCAAAAACGATGTGCTTTTTGTTTGGAGACACAACATTTTCCAGATTCCCCTAATCAAGATGCATTCCCTTCTACTTTATTACAACCAGACGAAGAGTTTACTTCTCAAACAGTGTATCAATTCTCAGCTAGGTAAAGACTAAGGCTACACTACTGGACATTTTTTAGAACAGAGAGTAGAGAACAGAGAGTAGAGACACAATTCGTTTAAGAAACAACGAAATTTCGTTAATTTTTAAATGAAAACCGTCTCTATTCTCTGCTCTCGGTTCTCTACTCTTTAAAATGTCCAGTAATGTAGACTAAGGCAAAGTGTAAGACTCATATACCTAGAAATCAATATCATTACATATGAGTGTGTAAAGAATTGGGGGAAAACACATATAATGTTGACGAATTTACCATATAGATACATAGTTCACATAGTATTACTCCTTATCAGGTAGCTACTAGACTTACTAGACACTAGCCAGATACTTGGATAGTTTTATGAAGTAAGATCCT
>JALZWC010000412.1 GCA_023300255.1 Saprospiraceae bacterium
TAAATTAATACCTGTTATAAAAAACTGACTTTTGACTTTAAAGAGATTAGGTAGAAAAATTAAAGCACCTCCTAAAAGAAATTCAAAAGCTCTAAATGGGAGTAGATAAAAAATAGCGGATGGAATAAAATTCGCTTCATCAGAAACACTATTTTTAAACATTTCAGGTATGCCAAATATAGATAAATGTAAGGTAGCGTAAAAACTACTTATCAATAAAAGAATGATGATACCTATAATGACTTTCTTATTCCATCTCAATATAACAAATAGCAGCATTGGCCAAATGAGATAATACTGCTCTTCAATACCTAATGACCAAGTGTGTAATAAGGGTTCTAATTCTGAGGACGAATTAAAATAATTACTTTCTTTAAAGAAGAAAAAATTAGAAATGGCAATAGATGCCATAAACATAGATTGACTTGATTTAATAAAATCACTTGGTGAAAATATAAAATAGGTAAGCACAAAAGTCGTGGCTAACATTAAAAATAAAGATGGCAAAAGCCTTCTTGCCCGTTTAATATAGAATCTAATAAAATTAAATTTGTTAGTATCGTCATATTCTGCTTTAATTAGCCTAGTGATTAAGTATCCACTAATGACAAAAAAAATATCCACCCCAATAAAGCCTCCTTGAAAAAAAGGAATATTAAGATGATATAGAACAACTAATAGAATGGAAAGCGCTCTAAAGAAGTCAATCTTATTTATATAGGTATTAGACATTGCTTTCATTGTACTGCTATTTCTGGAAGAAAAATTTATGATACTAATATGCTTTATGTTAAACGGCTTTAAGAAATTAGAGTTTGGTTTTGTAGAGGTTAAATTTCCGTCCCTATTCTGTTTTTATTAATCGCCTATTCAAAATTTCTTATTAACATTAATTCATTTTTAATAAAAACTAAATATAAACTAAAAAGCGACTAGAATAAAATTATTCTAGTCGCTTTTAGTTTATAATGATACTATAAGATAAATTAAAAATACGAAGAGTTATTCCTCCAAAAAAAGTCAATAAAGAATGGTGTAAAAATATTATTTAAGAATAATCATCTTCTTTGTATGGAAAGATTTATTCGTTTTTAAAACTAAATGAAACATACCTTCTTCTAGCTTTTGAGAATTATAATCAAATGTGTGACTCCCTTTATCCATCAGCTGGTTTTGAATAATTTGATCTACCATCTGACCGTTTAGATTGAATACCAACAAACTTATCTCTTCTTTTTCTGCCAAATCAAAATGAAGTGTTGTTACATTAGTAAATGGATTTGGTTGGATAGCAAGATTAATATTAGAAACCTGTGTAAGCTGTAGACTCTTAGATAACTTATTACTTATAATTTCTTCATTGGTTTCTAATAGAGCATTAGTATATGTTTCTTCCTCTTGTACTGCAACCGTGCAATTTTCGATAGCAACGGTGAAAGTACTCCCTCCTTTCGCATGAAAGCCTGGCTGAAGCGTTACAGAATTTCCAGCAAGATAACTAACTGTTTCACCAGAGTTGACTTCTACTACATTTCCATCTGTCTCAATAGTAGTAGCAGATCTAAATATACCAGTAGATCCCGGAACATCCCCGTCTGTGACAATCATAGATGATCTACATTGTCCATCGCCAAGGTCATTCGAACTTGGACAGTTTGTGCCTGTTGTAGTAAAAGTAGTATTTGGATCACAAGCAGAACTAGAGTTACTATAGTTACTCCATTCACTAATAGACGAGCAATACGCTGCTATAATAATTGAATAAGATCTACACGGAGATAGTCCTGTTATAGTGACTGTATTGTTTACGCTTACGCAATCTTCACAAAAAAATTGGCCTAATTCTCTATCTATATGTGCATAAGCATAAAAATCTCCTGGTGCAGTACAAGTAACCGTTACAGAGTTGTTAGTAATATTCGATAAACTGATTTGAGCAACAGTAGGCGTTGGACAAGAACTACTTTGAATAGGGCCCAAACAGCCTGCAAAAGCTTCGATTTTGGCAGCCACTTGAGGATGGAAGCCTTGTGACAAATCCATTCCTGGATTGCCATTTGGCAAATTATTAGTATAGGTTATATGACAATAACTCATGATTGTTCCTGCTGGACTAGGTACACCTGCATTACAGTCACAAGATCCATAACCTGCATTATTTCCGCAACAATCTATTGGTGTATCATTCCCATTCCAAGCACAGTCGTGAGTATGGGGGGAACTAAATTGATGCCCTAGTTCATGTGCAAGCACATTTATATCCCAAGAATATATAGAAAGATTTGGATTGAATGTATTATGTATACCACTAGCACCATATAATGGACTAGTATGTGTACCAGTAGTAGAAGGACAATCATTCCTCTGAGCAATACCTCCACCTACAGAGGCAGTAGTTAAAATATGTGCTAGCCGTCCGTTATAATCACTTGTTGAATGTTGACACACAAATAAATCTAGCAACTCTCCTGCATTATTTAGATTAGCAGCATCATACGGATCAGGTGTACTCCAAACAACTAATTGGGACAAATTGAGAATTGTATTTGCCCCTCTAGGACCAGAACTGGGATTTGTACTAGCTCCATAAATACCTGCCACCATATTAAAAAGATTAGTTGCATACGTAATTGTGGCAGTTGTCGTTCCATTCGTTAAAAACATTTGATAGTCGCATTCTATATAAATATCTACAGTACTCACAGACCTAGATGATCCTACATTATCCGGTGATCTAAGTCCATTTAAACTTGGTATAAAAGGAGTCTCTCTAGTATCACATTGAAAATTTAAAGGACGTTTATAATCTTCTTGCTTATATAAAAGATAATAGTCCCCGTCATCATTTCTTGTGTTTAGTTCGATATTATAATTATTGCCATTGAATGCAACTACCCCATATAATTGATCTTTAGTAAGAGTGAAGCCTACGGTAGAGGAAGGTTCTCCAACTACATTCCCTAGATAGTGCAAAGGTTTCTCAAAATTAACAACCTTATCACCTGTAGCTGTTTTCTCAATTACCGAAAAATTTTCTGCGTAAAAATCATGTGCTAACAATTCAATCTCTATAGTCGTGGAGGCATCAATTGGCAGCTTTAATTTGAATGTGGTATTTTGACTTCTAAAGGTTTCATGTGTAGCTTTCGCATTATCAATTCTTAAGATAGAAAATTCTTCTAAGTCCTCATCTAGATTAATAGAAATTCGTAAACTTTCATTAAGCGAGAAAACATCTAGTGTATTTTGGCTGTGTAGTGGATCAGAAATAGAAGAGATAAATAGTATTAGAAAGATTGCTAATCCTAATTTTTTTTGTAGATAGTTAAAAAAAATCATTTTGGTATTTTTAAGATTAAAAAAGAATTTATTTTGATCTTTTATCCGACCACAGATAATTTACATTTTTGAGGCATCTTTCTTCTTAGAAGAATTCAGAATAAGTGGCGTATTTTATTCTGCCGTTTTCTTTGAAAGATGTATCTTTTTTGGTCAGGAGAGAATTTGGAATTTACCAAAAAGTAAATTGGAAGGAGATGAATAAATTCATCTGACTATATGGCTGTATGGCTAATGAAAAGATTAAGTGAAAATTCTCTAATGTGAATATATAAAATATTTATTAATTATCACCTATAATCATATATATATTATTAGTATTAAATAACTAAAATTTAGTTGTACTATAATAATAAAACGTTTTCCTTACACTCCACTCTTAATCAACCTTTTTCAAATAAGCTATTTTTTTAATACAAATTCTCTCTTAAATATTAAACGTTAAAATAAAAAATATATCAAGCCGTGGCATTTTTCTTGTATTAAGAAAACTCATACTATGGAGATAGATTAAAGAAAGTTGTTTAAAACGAATTGACATAAGTGGGGCGTCTTAATTAAACGGGTAAATTTAGGAGCTAGATTTTTTCGATAGTTTTTATTAAAAAATCATAGCCTACGCTATGGAATTATTTTTTAATGAAAAATAGCGGAAAAAGATGCTTATAAAATACCCGTTTAATTAATTCGAC
>JALZWC010000413.1 GCA_023300255.1 Saprospiraceae bacterium
ATTTCTGTTGGCATATCGCCAATCTTTTCTCTTTTGAAATCTGCATCCCAGACAAGCCATGGACGACCACCAAAATCTATGGCAACAGTTACCAAGCAATCATCCATCGGAAGGCAAAATCCATATCGTTCAATGCCCATCTTATTTCCTAGTGCTTTTTGGAATGCTTCTCCTAATGCCAAGGCGGTATCTTCTATTGTGTGATGTTCGTCTATATGTAAATCTCCTTTGACTTTGACACTTAAGTCTGAGTTAGAATGTCTGCCTAATTGATCTAGCATATGGTCAAAAAAGGCTAAGCCTGTTTCGCAATTTGATTGTCCCGTACCATCTAAATTTAAGTCAATTAGAATATCTGTTTCTTTTGTTGTTCTTTTAACTTGTGTAGTTCTCGCTTCTAATTTCAGAAATTCGTAAATCTCTTTCCAACTATTGGTCTTCAATGCTACTGAAGCGGCAACATCTATTCCTTTGACCATCTGGTCATCTGATTCGTCTGCGGATTTGCCAATGAGAATTCCTTTTGCGCCTAAGTTATAAGCTAGTAGAATATCCGTTAAACGATCTCCTAAAACAAATGAGTTTTCTAAATCATACTCCTCATTCATATATTGGGTAACTAGTCCGGTATTCGGTTTTCTAGTTGGTGCATTGTCTTTGGCAAAGGTGCGATCTATCACTACTTCTTTAAAGGTAATTCCTTCACTCTCTAATACTTTCATCATTAGATTATGAGGCCCCCAAAAAGTATCTTCTGGATAGACTGGTGTTCCTAGTCCATCTTGGTTAGTAATCATTACCAACTCATAATCTAATTCGTCAACGATCTTTGCTAAATAGGTCAACACCTTTGGCAAGAACGCTAATTTTTCAAAACTATCTACTTGATAATCACTGGGTGGCTCAACGATGATTGTGCCATCTCTATCTAGGAATAATATTTTCTTCTTCATGATTTTTAGAATAAAAAACGTAACTAATTAGCATCGGCTAAAGCCGACGTCTTGGTATTGAACCTGCCTTCCAAGGAACGCTATGGTGTATACATAAGTATTCAGGATTGGCTGTCGCCAATGAAAAAAATTGAACCTGCCTTCCAAGGAACGCAGGCAGGCGCAGAGACGCAGAGATGCAGAGCTTAACTACATTTTGACTACACTTGACTCTGCATCTCTGCGTCTCAGCGCTTGCCTGCGTTCCTTGGAAGGCAGGTTCAAAAAAGCATTATTGGCGACAGCCAATTTTGAATTGTAACACTTAAATCTATAAATTAACTACGTTTAGATGTGATTTTATTTCGCAACCAAAAATACTTATGTATATACCATAGCTAAGGAACGCAGACAGGTACAGAGAGGCAGAGTCAAATATGCTCTGCAACTCCGCGTCTCTGCGTTCAATTTTTTTCATTGGCGACAGCGTGCCTTAGAAGGCAGGTTCAAAACTGACATTGGCTGTCGCCAATGATGAATAGTTACAATTTATCAAAGAATCACTTTCTTATCCCGTACAAAGTATAATTCTACCTATTGATAGCTGCATTTCCCTTTCTTTTCTCGGAATTTTCCCTTTTGTCCATGTAGTGGAGAAGTATCTCCATTCTATCAAGCCTTCTTTGCCTGCATCTTTGTAGTGTACTTATAACAACAATATATCATTTTCACTTTTAAAAATAAAATAATGGAAGCGATTCAAAATATTCAAGAGTTCCAAAAAGTTATCGATCAAGACAAGCCAGTATTATTAGACTTTTATGCAGACTGGTGTGGCCCTTGCCAAGCATTACTCCCTACTATAGAAAAATTAGCAGAAAAATACAAAGAAGATTTTATTATTAGAAAGGTTAATGTAGATAAAAACCCAAAGCTAGCACAGCAATTTAAGGTTCGCAGCATCCCTGCATTATTTATATTGAAAGATAAAGAAATACAAGAACGATTAGTTGGTATGCAATCTGAGCAGATACTGGACAAGTTAATACAGGCACAACTGAAAACAGCATAAAGATTAATCAAGGAACTTATGTCCAACTATAAGGAACCAATGTCTATTCTTTTCTCTGTCTTTTGTTGACATCTTTGTAGTATAAAATAATAAACCCCTTAAATCACTGTATTTCATAGACTTAGTAATTTTGGTAAAATTATTTACCCCCCCCTTTAAAACCGATTAAGTGTATCAATTAAGTGGTATAGTGTCTTCAGAATTCAGACACTATACCTACTTAAAACCGAATATTATTAAACAAATTAAATATAAAAACTAAATACAATGAGTGCCATTTCAAATTTTAAAGTTCCTACAATAGAAGAAGTTTCTCCTGAGAATCAAGAAATTTTCAAAACATTAAAATCTGCATTAGGATTTGTTCCAAATATTTATGCAGCAATGGCTAATTCTAAGAATGCCTTAGGTAATTATTTAACATTTTCTAATGGTGCTACGTCTTTTTCAAAAAAGGAAAAAGAAGTGATAGATTTAGCGGTAAGTCAAGTTAATGGATGTAAATATTGTCTATCAGCGCACACTGCAATAGGTAAGATGAATGGTTTCTCCGATGAGCAAATTCTAGAACTAAGAGCAGGTAGTGCTAGTTGGGATGCAAAACAAAATGCTTTAGCAAAAATTTCTCGCTCTATAGCAGAGACAAGAGGAAAGGTTGACCAAGCATTAGTCGCAGATTTCTATGCTGCAGGTTATAATAATGAAAACCTAGTTGATCTAGTCGTTGCAGCTGGTATTATCAATATCACCAATACCTTCCACAATTTGACGGATGTAGCAATTGATTTTCCAGTAGCAGCAGAATTGTAAATAAATAGTCTATCTATATTTTTTCTAACTTCTTTGAAGTTAGAAAAAATGATAATTCCCTCCCTTTCTAAGATTAGCCTTTGCTTTTTCCTAGAAATAAAAAGGCGCAGATAGGATCGGAGAGGGTGCTAAACAGTTACAAAAACAGATTTAAATATAGTTTCAGATAGTTATCTGAATACTTCACAATAGAACAGAATCTTGTTAGGCGGTAATCTTTTTTATCGCCTAGCTTTTTTCTAATTGATAGCATTTTCATACTGAACAGTTACAGAATACATTCTTAAATAACTTCTTCAATTTTTTATTCATGAAATATAATTTCATTAGAACACTAGGTGTGTTCTTGATAGCATTATCTTTTTTTCAGTCGTGTACCTCCGTTAAAGAACCTCAGCTAAGCCAAGCTAATAAAGTCACGTTAACACAAACACCAGGCGCTTTTACAACTCAGAGTTTAGTACTAGCTCCTGGAAATCATCAGTTCGAAATCGTAAACAATGGAGTCGATCATGAAGTTGGTTTTGTACTTGTTCCTAAAGGAAAATACGATGCCACCGATCATATCAAAGCTGCCTATGTAACAGCACCCGTGGCAACAGGTAAAAGTTCTATGACTAGTGTGGTTGCATTAGAAGCAGGAGCATATGAATATTTTTGTCCGCTTAATCCTACTGATAAATATCCCCTTACAGTTGGCACTCCTGAAAAAGTAAAGTTGACCCAAATACCTGGAGAATTCGAAACAACATCATTGAATTTGAA
>JALZWC010000414.1 GCA_023300255.1 Saprospiraceae bacterium
TTCGTTTACAGACAACGAAATTTGGTCATTTTTTAAGCGAAATTTATCTCTATTCTCTGCTCTCTATTCTCTGCTCTTTTCTTATGTATAGTAGTATGAGAATCGAACTTCTAAGAAATATTAGATATTGAGGCAATTATTTTGCCTTTATAATAAGTTAGTCCAAAAGAACACTACTTAGCAATGAGCTCTTTTTTCAGAATCTTTGGATTCTGTCTGAGTCTATTATTATTTACATTTAATACATCCCTCAGTCAGAATAACTTGACAGTCAAATTGACGGAATCATCTGTTCTACTTGATCAGTTAGTAGTATGTGGAGAAAGTGATTACCAGAAGGTAATTATAGGTCTAGATGGAGAGATTACAGGTATAAGAGAAAATATAAGCGCTACACTCGTATTGTTTGACGGTATTTCATTAGAAAGAATGAGTACCAATACGAGTACTTCAGGTGTTATTCTTATAGACTCTACCATGCGATCTCGACCGATTTTTTCCATTCCAAATATGGATGCTATTGATTTATCAGAAGTCATGATTGGATTTACAGTACAAGCTGACTGTGGAGTCGTTGCTGCTATTGAATCCAATAATGAATTACAGGTTTTTGATACGTGGATATTAGACTACGAGATTGATGGCGTTCCTTTCTCTGAATCTTACAACGGAGTAGAATATAAAAACACTATTTCCACGCCTAATCTTGCTTTAGAAATAGAAATCTTACCAGTAGTGGAGATGGGAATCCCTTTCCAACGTGCTGTCAGAGTTGTAAATAGTGGATTAAATAGCTATTTGGATAGATTTGAATACGAGGTCACCTTAGAACCTGGTTTGATCTATGAATCTGCTAAAATAGGAGATACTACCTTACCTTTTACTAAAACAGTCAATGCTCAAGGAGATACGATTATCAATACGATTATTAGTAATCGTTTTTTTAATAACAATACAGTAGAATCTGGTTTGATAGTAGATGGGAATGGACGCTTTAATGTAGACGAAGTTGTTACGATCACGGAGACTATATTAGTTGCGAATTGTGGAGGAGATGATAATTTTAATTTGAATACCAATCAAGTAGTTAGTTGGGGCTGTGGGGAGGAGAATTGTCAACAAGCTACGGCTGCTAATATGATTATTTTCGGAATAGGAGAGGAGCAAATTGAATTTCAAGTAGGAAGTGATACTATCACCCCAGGATTTTGTTCTGAAGGAACGGTCTCTTTGATTATTTCTAACAATGGTTTTGAATTTGACGATGGTTTTGGAACGATCAGGAATATTACCACTGGTATAGGATTTGCGAGTGGAGATAATTTTCTATTAGGAGAAAAGGGCTATGAGGTAACTGCTATACAGATTGGAGAGGTAGTTGTTTTTTTTGCGGATACTTTAATTAGCTTTAATGATAATGATATTTTCACTATAGATCCTGATGGGCCAGGTGGTTTAGAAGATGTAGATGAAGACGGATTTTTTGATGACCTTAGAGTCGGAGAGTCTTTTACGATCACTGCTACATATCAAGTGGATTGTATCTATAGTGAAACGTTTGATCCAGAGGAAGAATGTGATAATGACTTTACGGCAAATTTTGATGGTAAGATTATTTATACCAATCCTTGTGGAACAACTAGTGAACAGAATATTAGTAATTTTCTAAGAAGCTTTAATAGTGGAAGCACGAAAGAAGTGTGCGCTGATCCCGATGCCTTTAATAACGATGACCAATTTACGATAGTTTATACTGGAGAAAGGCGGCAAGGAAATTTTAATTCCTGTTCTAGCGGAGATGAAATTCGGGTGTCTATTACCTTACCTGAAGGTATTACCGTAGATTCCTCTTCTTTTTTAGAAGAAGATGTTGCTATTAAAATTTCGGTATTAGAACAAAGAGAGAACGATTGGTTGCTCACCTTTGACGCAGAGGAGATTAGTTTAAATAATAACTATAACCTTAATTTAGTTTTCAATACGAACTGTACAGACGCTGGGTTCACTTCTTTTCCAACGCAAATCGATTATTACTGTCCAGAATGCGATTGCGCTCAATTATGGTATTGTGGTGTTTTGGAAGGTACTTTTCTGCATAACAATGGAATGCCCTGTAGAGAGGTGGTTTGCGAGACAGGTATTTCGGTGACTAGTTTTGAGGCGAATAGATCTACTTTTGGATATGTTGATGAAGCCTTTACCGTACCTTTTAATCCAGGAGATGCGAATACAAAGGTAGCATTGGGCTGTGATACTGTGGTAATGGATATTACGACTATAGTAGGAGATGCTACATTAACTGATAGTTTAGGTTTGGTGATTTCTTATGGTAATGCAGATGAGGGTGTATCTAGAGTCCCTACTTTTTTATTTGGAAGAGGAACGGTTACGGTGATCGACGCTGATGGAGGTAATGTGTTCTGTGCCCTAAATGAAAATAAAATTAGATTAGATACTAGTACCAATCTGCTTCGTTTATACTTGGATTTTCAGGATTGTTTGGATGGACGTCCATTAGCAAAAGGTTCACAGATTAATTTTAAAGGATATTTTTCTATCAACCCTGATGCACCAATCCCTAATAATACCTTCAAGAAAGTTCCAGGATTCAGAGCGAATGCTTATGCATTAGTAGATGGACAGCTATATGAAAACTGCGAATCTTATGGGCAGTTATTTCGGTTAGCTAAATTGGAAACAACCTTTTCAGGACCTAGTAATGATAGTTATCCAGAAGGTTGTGCTGCTACATCAATGATTTATAGTTTAGATAAAAGCCTTAATAAAAATGCCCTTCAAGAATTTTTTGGAGAGGAATTAAGACCAGTAACTAAAATTAATAAAGTAGAAATTAATTATGATCCAGCTTTATTGACCGCTTTCTCTGACTGGAATGTAGCATTTAAAACCCAAGATAATGATTGGATTGAATTGCTTGATTTTGATCAATTTGAAGTGGGGACTTATGAAGCTATTTTTGATGAAAATACGGCCATTAGTAACATGGCGGGATCTAATCAATTATTTCAATTAAGAATCAATGCAGTACCAGAATGTGGATCTGCATTTAGTGGAGCTAACGGTTCTGCTTCTTATGCAATTACTACTGTACTAGAATATACAGATAGATACTATGCCAATTATACAGAGGGAGATAATTGCACTGTTCAAGAACGTGCAGTAGAGGAAAGAAATATTATCTATGAAGATCCACCTTCTTTTTCTTTAGAAGGAATAGATCAAGAAGTGAGTACGGTATCAAATGAAGTCCAATGGACTATTGAACATTGTAATACTTCTTTTAATGCGGATGCAGGGGCTACTTGGATAGCTTTTGAAATGCCATTAGATAGTATTGAAATTACTACAATTGAATTATTGTCTCAATCTGGTTCGGTAGATACTTTGGTTTTTAATACTTATGATAATGCCTCGAATAAAGTTTTTGCTTTTACGCCTGGTTTAAGTAGAAATATCAGAGGTGGTATCCTCGATGATGTTTGTAATCTAATTAGAGTGTCGGCTTCTTTGAAATTTTGTGGAACGGAATCAATAACAGCAAGTGCAGGTTGGAATTGTTTAGAATATGCTGCTGATTGGACTCCCGATTTATATGCACCATGTAGTGAGAAAAGTATCCAGCTATCTGCTACTACCTTACTGCCATTTTTATCTTCAGATTTTCTGATGGAGACTTCTCTGATTAGTGGATCTTTATGTGATACTAGTACCATTGATATTGTAGTTAGAAATGAAGCACTTGGTATTGTGTATGACGTTAATTCTAAAATCACTTTACCTGTTGGTACTAAGTTAGTCCCAGGCAGTGTTTCTTTTGCCTATCCTTCTACTGCCGAGTTTATAACTGTTCCTACAGATCCCGTTTTTGTAGAGACAGATTCTGTGCTAGGAAATATTTATGAATATGCAGACTTTGCGCAGTTGCATGATTTTCTAGATGAAAATGGTTTACCAGGCTTTAGTATAAATGCACCAGATTCGAGTGAATTTAGATTCAAATATCAATTAGTAACGGATTGTAATTTTAATAATAATGAAACGAACAGATATCGCTTTCAGGGAGTGGCTGCTTGTGGGATACCATCCAATATAGCCTTAGCAGAAACACCACCATTTATATTCTCCCTTAATACAGAAATCGCTCGAGAGTTTGGCGTCGAATTAATAAATGAAGATCCTATTCAAGATGGGCAAACGAATACCCTATTATTAGAAGTGACTAATATTGGAGGGAACCCTTCTAGTGTAGATAGTATTACAATTAATTTACCTAGTACCTTGTCTTATATTCCTAATACGACACTAGCTTTAGCTTTAGTGGATTGGGATTTAGGAGAACCAAGATTAATATCATCATCAGATGATAGGCAGACATTAAGATATTCAATTCCTAGTGATCTGGAAAGTGAAGAGATGGTGTCCTTGAGTTTTCAAGTAGATGCTTCTGGCGTAGATTGCGCTGAATTATTGCAAGTCAATGTTTCTACTACTAGCAAAGTTGGTTTCTTTTGTGGGGTTACTGAGGAAGATTGTTTATTAGATTTTCTAGCTTCAGAAGATAGGTTGTTTACCTTAGCATGTGAACTTCCAGAACCAATTGATCCATGCGATAATTTTACACAATTCGTTTCGGATACACTATTAGTACCTAGTTGCGAAAGTAGGACTAACTATTGTTTACCCAATTTATCTGAATCAGATTTAAGTACTGTAAGTGTTTTTGATAACGGGGTGGCTATTGATATGAATAATTTCTTGTCTTGTAATATTAGACAAATTTGTATTTATTCTTATGGAAATATTCTTGATGCAACGGGGCCAATAGAAGTGCTATCATGGGAAGTAGATGGTATTGTTTATTCTGGTATAGTGACTTCTATTACTACTTTAGTAGATTCTATGAATGTGTGGGATCCTACAGGAAATTGGGCACTAAATGAACCTTCTCTTGTGATAGAAGGAGGACACGAAGGAGGTGCTTATGGCCAAATGGATGTGATGATAGTCGATACAGGAACGAGGTCTGTTTTAGGATATGATTCAAGATTTGTTCCGATGGGAAGTGGGATTAGTTTAGGAATAGGCGTACATGATTTAGTAATTGATTATGGAACTTGTCAAGACGGTTTCACTATTGATGTAGTCGGGCAAGTATGTGTGTCTTGTATACCAGCAACTATTGAAAACGTAATAGTAGAGAAGGCTGTTTGTAATCAAGAAACAGGTAGTATAAGTATCAATATAACTAATGATCCCAATAATTATAATTTTGAATGGCTTCCTGAAAATGGGACGGTAGGAAGTACCGAGAATATAAGAACAAATTTAATAGCAGGAGGTTATAGAATTACGATTCGAAATAAATTAGATGAAAATTGTTTTATAGAGAAATATGTAATTGTTGAAAATGGTAACCTACCTGATGCCACTTGTGATATAGGGCCTGCTACCTGTGTAGGTGCTACAGGTACTGCTGTGATGAGTCCTAGTAATTTTACCTATTTGTGGAGTGATGGTGGGAATGGAGCTACTCGTACTGATTTACCAAGAGGTATTTACTACGTTACTTTTACCGATCCTGTTACGCCTGATTGTCCAAATGTAAAACTAATAGAAATACAGGAAAGAAATGAATTGGCTGCTACCCTAACTGTAGAAAACTATCCTAGTTGTGGAGCGTCTAACGGAATAGTTACGGTGGAGGTAACTGGAGGTAGTGGAGATTATTTGTATAGCTTTCCAAGTGGTAATAGTAGACAAAGTGGTTTGTCGACAGGGACTTACGAGATAAATATAAAAGATGAACAATCTGGTTGTGAGTTACTATTTTCTTTTTTATTAGAAAGTAGGGAAACAATAGAGACCTTTTCTATTACCAATATTAGCGATGTTACTTGTGTAGGCGCTTTAGACGGAGCAATTAGTTTTGATATAACTTATAGCAATGAATTTCTTTTTCCAGCAGATACGATCATTACAGATGGTATCAATCAGTATAGCAATGGAGCTCTTGGTGAAGGTGCATATTTTGTTTACATCCGAGATGTAACTGGTTGCATTACTAGTTCTACCCCGTTTATAATAGAGGCACCTGCGCCCTTAGATTTAGTTATTTTTAAAGCTACGGATTGTAGTAATCCCCTTTTTATTGAAGTGGAACCACTTGATACTACCTTAGTTTTTCGATATGATTGGGTAGATGTAGCAGGAGATGATAATGGACCAATTAGAAACGATTTGGCCTCCGGTATTTATGAGTTAATGGTATTTGATGCCCAAAATTGTAGTACTTCTATATTTATTGAATTGCTTGAATGTTGTGAACCACCAGTGGTACAAAATACTAATATTACTGCTGCAGATTGTGGTAGCGAAAATGGACAAGTAGAAATTTTGATTGACGGGACTATTTCAGATTATGCTTTTAATTATGCTCCTAATCTTGGAGAAGAAGGACCAACGATTAATAGTAGAATTAATTTACCTTCAGGTAATTATTTAGTAACAATTAGTCTTATAGAAGATAGTAGCTGTTTTGACACATTAACCATCGCCGTTCCAGGAGAAACAATCGTTTCTTATATAACAGATAGCAATATCACTACGGCAAGTTGTGGCTTAGAAAATGGAACAGTAGAGTTAATAGTGGAAGGAGATAATACGCTCTACACTTATAGCTATGAACCGAATGTAGGAACGGCAGGGGCAACCCCAAATCTACGAGCCAACTTACCAGCAGGTACGTATACGGTTACGGTAGCATTAGTATCCAATCCGACCTGTGCAGAAATACAAACGATAATTGTACCAGAGGACGCTATGGCCACTTATATCACAGATAGTAATATCATTACAGCAAGTTGTGGCTTAGAAAATGGCACCGTAGAATTAATAGTAATAGGAGATAATACGCTCTATACTTATAGCTATGCACCAGATGTAGGAACGGCAGGTGCCACACCCAATTTACGGACCAACTTACCAGCAGGTACCTATACCGTTAGGGTAGCAGTAGCAGCTAACCTAATATGTGGAGAGACCCAAACGATAGTTGTCCCAGAAGACGCTGCAGTCACTTATATAACAGATAGCAATATTACAACAGCGAGTTGTGGTTTAGAAAATGGCACCGTAGAATTAATAGTGGAAGGGGATAATACGCTCTACACTTATAGCTATGAACCGAATGCGGGGACAGCAGGTGCCACGCCGAATCTACGAGGGAACTTACCAGCAGGCACGTATACGGTT
>JALZWC010000415.1 GCA_023300255.1 Saprospiraceae bacterium
TTCTTAGAGGATGAGCTTGCAGAGCAAGTGAACCGCAAAGCGGACGGGCTTGCTGGGCAGGTTAAAATGGCTAATTTATTCTTACTCTTTGCCTAACTATTATAGACTAACTACGTCTACTTTAGACCTAGTTTTATTTCGCATCTGCAAATACTTATGTATATCCCATAGCTGACGCAGTCGGACAGGAATTACAGCCTATTTATGGTCTATCTTATTTAATTTCCTTCTCTAATTTCTTCTGTTTATGACAAAAGGAAAATTTAATCTCGCATACCAACTTCTTCCGTTTCCAAAAGCATGCTTAATGCTAATATCAATTTGATGTTTTCCATTTTCATAAGGAGATAAGGGGAAATAACATAGCATGCCAGCTTCCCCCATATTTGGATGAATAAAGTAGGAGCAATCCAAGGCAGCTGTTATCTCGACGGAATCTACCTTCATGGTGATCCTTGATTTCTTTGATGCTAATATTCCCGCTAAGTAATTTCTATAATAGTTGATTCTTTTGTTTACGTATTCCTCATTAATTTCCCCATTAAGTGTTCTTTCATCCTTCCGTTCTTTTTGTCGATAGATTTCCAACTTATGGCCAAAGGTTGATTTTTCCTTTTCTGTCAATTTATCCTCTTGCCCGCGCACTATTTTTTTCATGAATTGTTTTTCTTGTGATTCCATCTCTCTTAAAGAATCTATAGCTTCATTCTCCCTATCCTTTGAATTGAATATAGAGTAGAGTCCTTTATTTGAAAAAGGCTCCAGTTTGGGAGATTGATTGGTGAAGGTAATTTCCTCGTTTTTGCTATCATGAAAAAATATTTTGGCTAATGCCTGACCCGTATATTCATAGGTGTCCAAGGTGACCCAATTAATTTTTAGATCTCTATTATCATTATTACGTTTAGCTTGTTTTTCTCTCAAATCATCATAGTATATATAATTGAAAGAGGCAGCGGATATTTCAGCATTATAGGTTTCTTCTACATCAAAAGAAGGCATATAAGTATAGGTATTAATGCCAATTGAAGGGAATATAATATTCACAAAAGCAATATAGGGAATAGCTAGAATCACTAAACGCTTTGTGTATTTATTATCAATAAAATTAAATAAGAGCGGTCTATATAAAAAAGACAAGGTAAGCACGCCTGCTATTCGGTAAATCCAAAAATAAAACCTAGAAAAACGGGGACTTTTAATTCTTTTTAAAATTCCAAAAAAAAGGAAGTCTACAAATACAGTTAAAAACATTAATAAATAAAGAAGTAGGCAGGGCACCATGATTATCCACTCCTTATCTGGAAACATTGTTTGACTGATTTCAGCAAGCATTACAAAGAATAGTATCAATGCTAGAATACTCATAAAAAAAAATACCAACAAAAAAGTAAAGGAGAAGATAACGCTACTGAATTTCTCTAAACGTTCAATATAATTATCAAAACTACCTACCTTCCTTTCAAGATATTTTTCAAAACGATCGGAATAATTAAATATTTTATAATCTATATCCCCTGATACATACCGTAAGCCTATCGCCCCAATCCATAGACCTCTAACGAATACATGTGTTATTAAATTTATAAAGAAAATAGACCAAGATATCTTCAGAAAGTAAAGAATTATACTTAGATATTGGGATACATTATCAGAAGTATTGAGGTACATATTTTGGGAAAAATCATCCAATAGGCTCTTGCCCTCCCATATACCAAATATCGCCAATCCTGATATTAATAATTCTAACTGCCAAGATTCTTGCTGTAATTGTTCCAGCCATTTGCTGAATTCAAGTTTTGTTTTTTTATTAGGGTTTGTTTCCATCATATTTTTTTAAGAAGATCCATGTGTACCATTCCTGTGCTATGTATTCATTTATTGAATCCTTATTTTATTCGTCAGTGACAAACCACCATCTGTGATTTTCTTTATTAATCCATTCGCGAAATCAATTTTAGGTAAAGTTGTTTCTGCTAAAGGCGAACGGTCTTACATCTGTTTTCGACCGACTGTATATGGAGTGGTGAAATAGATGTGTTATGTGTGCCTCGAATGGGCATCTACCTCTTTATCACCTAAAGATAAAGAAATATTTTCGTAAAAGAATGAAGGCTCTAGGAAGATGAAAGTTCTCCTCACGTTAGCGTAAGTAGGCGTGTAGCAAGCCGCAAGCTGGGATACTTTTCATGAAGAGGAGGAGTATGCGCACCGAGTCAACGGAAAGAGGATGTACCTTACCGAGATGAAAGGAAGGAAAAGGTATGGGATACCTTTTCTTGGAGAGAACCGTTTACGGGTGGGTTGGCTGGAAGCGACCAAAGCGTCGCTTACGAGCTTTTCTGCAACTAGGAGTTCGACCAAGTTGGGCAAGGCGATACGCTTATTCCCGAAAGGGAGGCTGGCGTATAGTTAACAGCCAAGTAATGAACGAAGTGGTGCGCAGCAAAAATGATCTGGAAGATCATTTTAACGAAGAGAACCGTTTACGGGCGGGAGAGCTCAGATAACCGAAACCCGATTAAGACAAAGAGGATATATTCCTTTCTTGGAATATTATCTAAAAGTCAAATATCGAAAACCTTTCAAATCTCCTATCAAGAAAAGAAAGTAATGTTGTTCTGTGAATTTAACTGGCTTTAGACAGACCGCTAAGT
>JALZWC010000416.1 GCA_023300255.1 Saprospiraceae bacterium
GGAGAAGATACAAACGGTGATGGTTTTGGAAATGGTGCTGACTGTCAAGGAGCAACAGGAGCAACAGGCCCAGTAGGAGCAACAGGCCCAACAGGAGCAACAGGCCCAACAGGAGCAACAGGCGCAGCAGGTGTAGGTGCACAAGGTCCAGTAGGAGCAGCAGGTCCAGTAGGCGCAACAGGCCCAGTAGGAGCAACAGGCCCAGCAGGTACTAACGGAACAAATGGTGTTGACGGTCAAAACGGAGCTACAGGTGCGCAAGGAGCAACAGGCGCACAAGGAGCAACAGGTGCGCAAGGAGCAACAGGCGCACAAGGTCCAGCAGGTCTTGATGGTGACGGAAGAAACGGAGCAGACGGAGCAGACGGAGCAGACGGAGCAGACGGAGCAGACGGAGCAGACGGAGCTGACGGAGCAGACGGAGCTGACGGAGCAGACGGAGCTGACGGAGCAGACGGAGCTGACGGAAGAGATGGTCTTGATGGTGACGGAAGAAATGGAGCAGACGGAGCAGACGGAGCAGACGGAAGAGATGGTATTGACGGAGCAGACGGAAGAGATGGTATTGACGGAGCAGACGGAGCACAAGGTGTTAAAGGTTCTAGAGGAGATACTGGAGCACAAGGCCCAGCAGGAACAGGATCAGCAGGTGCTGATGGTGTTGATGGTCAAAACGGTACTAACGGAAGAGATGGTATTGACGGTCAAAACGGAGCTAATGGTATACAAGGTGTAGCGGGGCCTAGAGGTCCTAAAGGTTCAGACGGTGATACAGGTGCACAAGGCCCAGTAGGTCCAGAAGGCCCAAGAGGTTTGACAGGATCTACAGGTTTAACAGGTGCACAAGGAATGACAGGTATGACAGGCGCACAAGGCATACAAGGTCCACAAGGTGTAGCAGGTGTTAGAGGCCCTAAAGGTACTGGCGGTGTTTCAGCTACAGTTGGAAACTTTACTATTCCAGCTTGGACTGGATCTAGTGCTGGTATGTCTGGCACTTTCACAGATGCTAACTTTGGTCAAGTAACTTGGACTATTAAGAATGTTGGAGGAGCAGATGGAAGTGGTAACGCTTGCATGCAAGTTGAATACACTTTCTCTAGCATTGGATCAGCTGTAGTTACTGCTTTTATTCAGGAAATGAATACAAGAAGTGGAGCAGCTGGTAAAGTTGGATTAGCTTGTAACTTAGCAGGAAATGTTTCTGGTAATTCACTTACAGTGAATTGTGTAAGAGCAGATTCTAGCGAAGGATGGTCTAATTCTTACGGCTTGTTAGTTTCAATATTTCATTAGTATTAAATAAGTCAAGAGGAAGTCTTTAGGTAACTACGGTTACCTAAAGCTTCTACCTCTAAGACTTTTATTTGTATAAGAAAACTACCTCTAACAATAGACGAATTAGAGAACTTGGCGATTGAATAGTCAAATTTTCTATGTGATTCTTTTTGAATAAGCTCTATTGTTAAAGGTCTAAATTAAATTATGTTGAAAGCAAAAGGATTTATAATTAATTTGGTGTTGGTAACCGTGTGTACTTTTGTTACTGGTCAAATCCTATATGCTCAACTCCATACGCTTAGTAATTTACATGTTTCAGGTAATACTTCTTTTACTATTCCTGGTACGTTAAATTTTGCTCAAGCTAATGGTGCTTTACCTGGATCTATATCTACGGCAAAGGCAGGAGCAAAAGGATTTATTAACTTCGCAGAAGGAAGTGACTGGACAGGAGCGTCTGACGCACAGTTTATCGATGGCTATGTTAAGGTACTTCATGATAATCCTTTCGTTTTTCCTATTGGCTCTGATAATACATATCGACCTATTGCTATTTCAGGTGGTGCTAACACTAGCGCTGCTTATTTTGACAAAAATCCTGCTAAGCTTATTGCTACAGCAACTAGAAGAAAGTCAACTAGTACTGCTTCAACTGACCTACAATTGGTCGAGAAGGGATACTGGAATTTAAGCGGTAAGCAGTCTACTGCTATCACTTTAACTTGGAATAAGGAAGCTGCTATAGGAACTCTAACGGAAGGAGAGGTATCTAATTTAAAAGTTTTGGGCTTACGAAAAGGTCAGTGGGAAGTAATTCCTTCTTCTGTCGATAAGCAAACTTTAATTGATGCTAATCAATCATCTAATTTGGTGAATGGTTCTATTTCTACTACTACGGAAGTAATTCCTAGTGAGTATAAGTATTTCACTTTAGGAGCAGTTCGCACACCAGTTGGCGAAACTACTTTTAATGTATATCCAAACCCAAGTTTAGCTAGATTACCACTTAATATAGCTTACGAACTTCCAGCTGCTACTCAAGGAACTTTAAAAGTATATTCTGCTTTAGGAAGTCTTTTAGTAGAGCGTTCTATTTCTGATACACAAGGTGTAATCACTTTATCAGAAATTACTACAGTTCCAGGATCTTACAATGTAACGATCACGGACCAAACAGGAAAAACTTTTTCTCAGCAACTAATCGTAGTTGCAGAGTAATGGTAATTGAATAGGAATGATGTAGAAATAGATTTACTAATTTATAGTTAACTATTTTGTTCTTAGTTGTTATCATAAAAATGAGAGTTATGTTAATATAATGATTATTTTTATGGTGACAAATAAGGGCAAAAGAGGTACTAGAAATGGTAAAGTTATTTTTTCATTATTTCTTAGTCAATTCCATAGAAAGGATTTGCATATAAAAAGCCCTTGCTAGAATTTCTAGCAAGGGCTTTTTGTCGTTAAAAACCATACAGGTTTTAGAATAGAGAACCGAGAGCAGAGAATAGAGATAGATTTCGTTTAAAATAGACGAAAATTCATTGTTTTTTAAACGAAATACATCTCTACT
>JALZWC010000417.1 GCA_023300255.1 Saprospiraceae bacterium
GCTCCCTCATATTCTCCGAATATATTGATGCCAGGACATTTACTAGCAAGCGCTACCGCATTACTAGCTACAACTAGAAAACTCTGAGGTTTCATTATCGTCCCTATAGGGAAAGTAAATTCTACGCCGGCAGATATCTGCAATCCGCTTATATCTAATGACAAAGAGTTACTAGTATTCTTTATTTCTAAAAACTCCAACTCAGCACCAACAAGGGCTCCAAAGTCTTCAGGCTTGTACATGATCTCCGTGAGTTTAATCCAACTTAAATCTTGTTTTATTATTAAATTTAAGCAATGCAATGCACTCCACTCATTTCCATTTTTTACCCTAGCGATTAAGGTTGTTGACTTATTGACGACTATGTCTTCATTTGAATAAGATCTGGCGTCAGCACTCACACCACCTCCAGATATTCGTGGATCTACTCCATTTGTAGTGTAATAAATTACCCCATTATTATTTGGATTATCTAGGTCGATTGTAAAACCACTAGATACAGAAAGTGCTTGTACTTCGATTGCATTACCATTGTTTTCAAATAGAGGAGGATTAGTTGTAGGATAATAATCTTCGGCTCTAAGTGCATTGATTAATCTTTGAGCATTTCCATTCATTAATCCATCTAATCTGTTTACCTCATTCTGCCAATGGTCATTTCGAGTTCTCGTTTTACCATCATCTATTCCATCTCCCCATCGAGCTGATTCTGCAACAACTGCATTTTTAATATGGTCATTCAAAGCACTCCACCTCTGTCTAGAGTTGTCGTCTGTCATTGCACCATCATTAAAGCACAACTTGTATGTTCGATCCGCAAATGACATCATGAAATCATCATTAACTTTTGTTTTGTTAAACACAAAATCAGCGTTCTGTCCTCCAGTATCATTACTTCTAAAATTAGGATGTACCCAGGCTCCATTGTTTGCACTTTTTGTTACATCCCAAGACCACTCATTATCCCATGCAAAAAACATAAAGGGGCCAGCTGGATTATTAGCATTACCTCCCCACCAGTTGTTATTTGGCCAATCCTGCACACCAGTCATCCAAGAAAGCAATAGATAATCGCTAAACTTATCTACATCCAGATACGATTTTAATTCATTGTAATTGTTGCTGTTTTTTAGGTCTTTATTTAGCAAGGTATTCTTCAAATAATCGTATCTGTTATCAATTCCACCTTGATCACCACCATGACTTACTGCAAACCAATCCTCTTTTTCTCCTCCTAAATAAGTAGAAGTAAATGATTCGTCTGGCCGTTCTACTGGATTGTATAATCCCCAGTATAATCCATTTATGTATAGGTGTACAAAAGTACCATGAGATCCTATTCCCGAAGCTGCAATTTGTGACTGTCGCATCCATTCATCTCGTGTGAAAGCGGTTCTGTCTGTATTCCAGTTTCTAGACCAAGCACGGTTGTTTCCAGCTCTGAGCACAATTCTGTCAAATTCATTTTCAGCAGTTTCCGAACCCACGGCAGCATTTCTAAATATATCTGAATCCCAATCACCAGCGCCATATATATTCTTAAACGATAGTCTATAAGAACGCTTTAATCGGTTATGACTATGCCCTTCTATCCCTCCATCTTCTTGTTCGTTCTTAATAGGATCATTAGCATAGAGTAACTCTATGGATGTCTTCTTCTCCTCAAGACCGTCATTAATATCCCAAAAATCATTCTTAGGCATCACAATCGACATACTCGGTATATCGGTGAGTCCCTTCATTAAATCAGCCTTATAGAGCGACGAGTTGACTATCGCAGGATCCATCTCATAATCATGCACCGCTCTATCACTGCCACTTCCGATATCATAACTATTGTTGGGCCAGCCAGATATGTTTTCTGGTTGCTTGATTACATCATTAATAAATATATAGGTATGCGTATAAACTTTTGAAGTATCCACTCCTTTAATATAGCCGATAGCCCTCAATACAGTAGTCGTCTGTACGGAAATAGGGCCATTATATATATCGCCAGAATTTGTTGATGGTTCGGCACCATCTAATGTATATCTAATCGTGGCGGAAGGATCTTCCGCTGTAATTGTTAGATTGAAAGGTGCATCGCTAAATCCTCTTTCCTGTGAGAAATCTAATTTCGCTTGTGCTCCAACCTGTTGAGTAAATGATAAGAAAAGTAAACCTATAAGCATGCTTATTAATATATTACTAAAATTAGCATAAGCATTTAAGCTAAAAAATGATCTTATGTACATTGTCTGTTTTCGTATTAATAAATAGGTTTAAGGAGGGAGAATAAGAGAGGAGGAAATAGGTTGAAGTTGTTTAAACTAACCTTTCGCAAGGGGGGATTTTATAGATTTAAACATAAAAGGTGGGGAATTAAGAGGTGCTAACGTTTTCTGTTTAAGAGGGATTGCTTTTAGGAATATCGGATTATTGTTAATTAACAATTTAGAAAATAAAATAAGAAAATGCAAGTAAACATTATTTATTCATGGTAAGTAAAAAAATATTTATTTCCCCTATCAGTTTTGGGATTTATTTCTAAATGACCAAACTGGGAAGAAGAAAAATAGACCACACTCTTTTTTAACCACATAGATACATAGGCCACATAGGTATTTTACATGCTATGTGATCTATGTACCTATGTGGTTAGATAAAATTATATTAGTTTTTAAACAACCCCGTAAACAATAAATCATTCATTAATTCCACATGTTGATCAACTTGCACTTGATCAAAGGAATCAATCCCATGCATTTTTCGCATTTGAAAAGACCGAGTAAATAGGGTAGTAATAGAACCAATAATAAAACTAGACAGATTAGCAGGAGGGATATCTTTAATACGTCCTTTTTGAATTTCGGCTTTTAGAATCGTTTCCATAAATCCAAAAATCGGTTGCATTAGCTCATCTATCAGCCAAGCAGAGCGAGGATTTTCTGAAAAGACCTCCTGTATAACAACCTGCTGGAATTCAGGATGTTTGGCAGAAATATAGATGATTTTTTTATTATATAAACGTAATTTTTCCAAGCCATCCATGTCCCCAATCATCGCAAATAAATCAATTAGTTCTTGATGGATTTCGTTTCCTACTAGACTCGTAGCTTTTTTCCATAACTCTTGCTTATTTCCAAAGTGATAATGTAATAAGGAGTCTGCCACACCCGTTTCTTTAGCTAAAGCATTAATCGTAACCCCTCCATATCCTAGTTTGGCAAAGCAACGTAAGGCCGTTCGTAAAATATCATCTGTATTCAAACTCTTACTATCTCTTGGTCTACCTGCTTTACGCTTTACCTTCTTTTCCATTAATTGTGTTTTTACTCTTAAGTAGGTAGTTGGATAAAAATAGAGGACACAATTAGAATTTTTTTAAACACATAGGCACATAGAACACATAGCCTATGTACTCTATGTGCCTATGTGTTTAAATACTACGTTTAATTTGTCCAAGTAAGTACTTACTTATGAGAGTAGGGATAGTTTTTATAAAACCTTAAGACCAAAAGTAAGGAAATATGTGTTAATACAAGGGGATTATTCCTTAATCCTACAAAAGAGAACAGGGTAGTGTCCCATTGAAAAATAAAGCACCATGCCTTCCGTACCAATTTTTAAAGAATCTCTAATAAAAAAATTTTATCTTGAGGGAGATTCTACTAAGTCTTGGCTTGCATAAAAACTCTGCATCTCTGCGTTCAATACTTAGAGGTCGGCGATAGCCGCTACTAAAAATCAATCTCAATATCTCCAATACCAAACTCAAATTTTTATGAGAAAATTCATTCCTTTAACACTAATAGCCCTATGCTGTTATTGTTTCCTCCAAGCCCAACAATCAGAAACAGTCGATATTCCAAACTTTGGAAAAGAATTCGTCAAAGCATATCAACCGAATGATTTATATGAAGTAGAGATTGTTCGATCAGATAAGGTCGGCTATGCTTTGCAAGTAGCATCTTTGAGCAGTTATGAAAGTGTCGTGCGATATGTGACAGAGCTACAAGGAAAATGGTTTAGTAATGTCCTAATGAAAATAGACCAAACAGCAACAGGCGAACCAGTTTATAAAGTATTGTTAGGCCCTTTCCCAGATAGACAAGCAGCTACTGCCTATAAAAAGTCCATGAAAGAGGAAGGAATCAATGGCTTTGTAACGGCTTTATCCACAATGTCTTCTAATCCATTAGTTAAGGTATCTTCCAATCCAATTAAAGAAAATCGGCCTGCGCCAACGACTACACCAAGACCAACAACAAACGCTCAAACAGGAGAAGCTAGCTATTATGCAGATAAGTTTCATGGCAAAATTACGGCTTCAGGCGAACCTTTTAATATGTACGCCTATACCGCTGCGCATTGGACCTTACCCTTTAATACAGTTTTAGAGGTTTGCAGAATCGATAATAATAAATGTGTAATCGTAAAAGTAAATGATAGAGGTCCCAATCCTGCTAAAGCAATTGGTCGATATGGTACACCAAGAATATTAGATTTATCATTGGCAGCAGCGGAAGCGATTGATTTAGTAAAAGCAGGCGTATCGCAAGTACGAATTACTCAAGTCAATAAAACACCACCGCCGCCAATTCAAGTAAAGAAACCAATAGTAGAACAAGTAGTAACAAAAGCACCTGCGAAGGAGGAGGCGCCTACCTACACTAGCAGAGGTGGAGCTACCTCATTTACACAAAGCGGAGAAGCAAGTTATTATGCCGCTAAGTTCCATGGTCGTTCTACTGCATCAGGAGAGCCTTTCGATATGTATGCCTATACAGCCGCCCACTGGACTTTGCCTTTTAATACGGCTTTAGAAGTTTGCAGAATAGATAATGGAAAGTGTGTAACGGTGCGAGTAAATGATCGAGGCCCAAATCCTGCTAAAGCGTTTGGTCGAGATGGCAAACCAAGAGTCATAGATTTATCACTAGCTGCTGCGGAAGCGATTAATTTGGTAGAAGCAGGAGTGGCACAAGTCCGAATTAGGCAAGTAGATCTAACACCGCCTCCTGCTATTGAAATTGCTACTTCTAGACCAGCAACGACACCTGCTCCATATACCGAAAAAGGAGGAACAAGTGCTAGTTTTACACAAGTAGGAGAAGCAAGTTTTTATTCTGATTTATTTCAGAATAGACAGACTGCAT
>JALZWC010000418.1 GCA_023300255.1 Saprospiraceae bacterium
AGTAGAGACAGATTTCGTTTACAGACAACGAAATTTGGTCATTTTTTAAGCGAAATTTATCTCTATTCTCTGCTCTTTTCTTATGTATAGTAGTATGATTAATGCTCAGTGATTATTCCAATCTTACTTCTATTTAATTTCCAATTATTGTAATCTGCATTATTAATAATACCATTACCGTCTGAATCAGCAGGGGAATAGGAATTAATAGTTGCACCTTTCAATTTCCAAATATTGTAATCTTCATTATTGATAATACCATTACAATCAAAATCTCCACTACTCAGTGCGAATGTATTTCCAATAGATTTTAATTGATTACTGCCCATCGCAGCATCCATAGAACTTGTAAAATCGTATAGGGTAGCAGTAGCATTAATCGCAACGGTTGAACTACTTACTACAGACATATGATTGTGGTGAGTAATGGATATATAATAAGTGCCAGGAGAGATACAATCTAAATTTAAATCAGTATTTCCATCAATATCGACTACCGTCCCATCTTCTTGTAATAAGACTGCTTTCTGACATAAGATATTTGAGAAATCGTCAGCGGATCGTATTCCTACTAGTAACCAATCTACTATTTTATTCGGTATATCAATGATCGTTTCAAAACCACCATAGTTGAAGGGGGCACTGTCAAAAGGTTGATTAGTTGGCAGTAAAGATTTATCTAAAAGATCTGTTCTCATAAGATTGGTATTCGTATCATAATAGCCTTCTAACATTGTTCTAAGTTGTACGATACTTTCTTGAAGTTGCGTGTTATGTCCACAGAAATCATCATGTTCTAACATAGGTTTTTTAGAACTAATACAATTTTCTTGTAAACTGAAGCCCATTTGGTACAAAGCGCCATTTAATTCTTGGCTCTGTATACCTCTTTTTGCAACGCCATTTTCTATAGAAAAATACATGGAACTATTAGCATTATTAATATGGCCTAGTCCATGAGCATGACCTAATTCATGTAGTGCAATTGTTTCAAAATCAAATTGTGTAATACTAGGCTGTGCAGTAGTATAGTTCCACGTGGTACCTGCAATTATATTATTTGGATGAACAAACTGCATGTCAAATTCTTTTAAATACCAAGTAGTATACGTTAAGTCACAGCTAGAATTACCAGATGCTTTATATCTAGAAGAGGTCATCGCTACTACCCCTTGAGGCATATCTTCTGAAAACATAATAGTACTTACACCATCATTGGCTGGACCAGAAGTTGTAGCTGTTTCACTTATTGTCCAATGGATGCCCGTTGCACATATCCATTTATCTACAGCTCTTTCGAATGCAGTGGTGGCAGCGGTATTGCCTGCTAATCCAGATAAGGAATTATATACTAGTGTATACCCACCTAATTCATTATAATTTATAAAATTAATAAATTGTCGAGTGGGTACTTCAAAATTTTTATAAGTGCTATAAATGGGTTTAATTGACCATTGAATATCTATGGATTGGGAGTCGATTAAATTATCACCACTATCATATACTTCTACGATACCACTACCAGCCGTTAAAGGAATTTTAATTTTAATTTGAGAATCCGTCCATGTCTCTAAATCAGAGGTATGTTCTGATGCGGCAATAACAAAAGTATCTCCACCATTATCACTATTGGAGAATTTTACATATCCAGGAGTAGTTCCAAAGCCGCTACCTTCAATTATTAATTGATGATCTGGTTCAGAAGTACCCGCATAAAAAACAGTAGTAGGTGTACCCGTTCCATCTTTTAAGATTAAAGCTCTTCTCGAAGAAGCAGATGTTTGTCTTACAGATATAGTTCTAGGATCAATTCTGATTGGTACATAGATTTCTCCATTTGGAAGTACTGCTTCTTGATTGGTCTTTTTTTCTATGTAATTAAAAAGCGCTTTTTCTTCAATAGGCTCACCAAAAACTTCTTCAAAAAAACCATTAACCCTCGGCATAGCTCCTTGTGTGTATGCATATAATTGGTATTGAGAATGATTGGTATTGCTAAGCCCTCTAAATAACTGGTTCTTTAAAGCAGGAATACTCTCTAAAAGAAATAAGTAGGATTTGTTTTTAAGTAAAGTGATTGATGGCGTAACTAATTGTGCTTCATCGTCGACGATTCCGCCTAGTATTATGATTTCGAAAAATATATTTGTAGTAGCTTCTTTTAAATAAGCTTCGCTTTTTATAGTGTAGACGGTGTATATATTTTCACGATTGTCATCCCAAATAGATTGAGACTCGATTACTTTGCCTAAGGCAATATGATCTGCATTATCCACTCTGTCAGTTAAAGAGACTGGATTTAAGCATGCAAAAGAAGGTAGAGCACACCAAAAAAAAAGAAATAGGGAGAAGTAATAGCCTTTAATTCTTCTCATGAGTTAAATGTGTGTGTTTGAGAATTTAGCATTTAATGTTTTTTATAGCATGTCTTAGTTTATATCTTCTGATGATAACAAAAGCGTACTGCCAAAGAGCGGCAAACTGTTGATTATCAAACACTATGAATTTCAGACTTACTTTAATGACTCTATTGCTTTTTGGGCTGTTTTTGCTTTATAGGATTATATTTATTGTCGAATATCAGTTGTTAGTAATAATGTACTCTGTAAGCATTTACGTGGTTAAAATAGTAGTTTAATTTTGTACGACCACTTACTTAAGTAATAAGGAAATAATAAATTAAACAGTTATCGGCTATTTCTACCGTTTAATTGTGTGATTAATTATTTTCACGTTACTAATACTTGCAGAATACATTATTAAATAAACTTGTCAATTTATTTGAGTGTAAAACAAAGTAGGGCCCATTCCAACCCAATTGGTCCGACCACTGGAACAGGCTGACCGTTAATGCGTTTTTCGTAACCACCAAATTTATTTGGTAGGTTTAAAATGCTACTAATCAAAGAATTATATAGAGTCTGCCAAATAAATTTGGCGGCTACGTATGATTCAAAGCTATTAGCGGTCAGCCTGTTCCAGTGGTCGGATCAAGCTGGAC
>JALZWC010000419.1 GCA_023300255.1 Saprospiraceae bacterium
AATTCTGGTCGCCAGGTATTTTTTTGAACAATTTCTTGAATGTCTTTTACCAACTCATTTTCATCCATTACTAAGGCTGCGGCAAAATAAGACGCAAAGAAATTATTAAGCAATTTTTCAAAGGAGGAAGTTTGTACCATTCGAGTCTCAAAAGGCCGGGGCGTGAGTTTAAGAAATTGAAACCCTAACTCTCTTGCCATTAAAAGTTTACGTTGTTCGTCTAATAATCCAGAATTAATCAATAGTCGTTTTTTCTTAGACACATATATAGACCTAATCTCTTTTAAGCTCGGCTTACTGGGAAGGGTTTTAGTATCTACTTTTATTTTGTAGATATCTAATAATTGTTTTTCTACAAAATCACTAGTATAAGGTAAAGAACTAGGTGCGCCATGCTGCTCCTTGAAATCAGCTACTGCTTTTTCTAAAAAGTCAAAATAATTATTATGCATATCCTGATATGCTCGCAGTGCTACGTCATAAAATTCTCCTTGCGTGATTTGGTAATTTCGTTGAATCTGAAAGATGGTTCTTATAAAAGCATTCACCTTGTCAGGAGTATTGGTAAATAATTCTACTAATTTTTTGGTGCTAATTCCAAATTCATCTAATGGAAAGAGTTTGAAAAAATTAGAATTGAGTAGGTCTATAACTGGCTGTAGCTGCTTGGAAGCATTCATAGAGACCATAAAATCGTAATCAACTCCCAAAGCCTCCGCTAATATTTTGATTTTATTCGGTTTTGGATACTTCTTTCCCTTCTCAATATCACTCAAATAGGAAAGTGCCAAGCCTGTTTTATCCTGCAACTGCTGATAGGATAGGTCCTGCTGCTGCCGTAAAAACCGCACTTTAAACCCAAAGACCATCCGAACTATCTGATTATCATCTAACATTTAAGGAAAATTTTCGCTGAAAAATAAAATAATCCCACTCTACGAGAGAAAATGGAATTTCAAATAAGTGGTAATTTAACAAAATTTCTTCGGTTTTAAATGAAAAATTAAAGATAATAGCTAGTTAAACACTTGAATTCTATAAAAAATAGCAAAAGCATTTTTTAGATTAAAAATATATTTTAGAGAAAATTTCGCTATTAATTGAAAATTCTCCTACCTTGCACCCAGTTTAGAATATATAACAGATTCTTTTATTTCAAGAATAAAAAAAATATTACCATGTCTGTAGCAAAGGCTTATCAAAAAACAGGGCTTAATTTGAATTACAAGAAGGCACATTGGAATTTATCTCCAGAATTATTAACAGAGGCGGCTATCAAGCAAGGACAAGGAGTTCTTTCTGATAAAGGCGCCTTGTGCATAACGACGGGGGAATTTACAGGACGCTCTCCTAAAGACAAGTTTATTGTTAAAGATAGCAGTACTGCTACAACGGTAGATTGGAATGAGATCAATCAGCCTATTAGTTCGGCACATTTTGAGGGGCTATTACAAAAGATGATAGTATTTGCGGAGCAACAAGAACTATACGTTCAAGATGTATATGCTTGTGCAGATGAAAGATATAAATTGGATGTTAGAGTAATTGCCCAATTCCCATGGAGTTGTCAATTCGCTCATAATATGTTTAAAAATCCTTCTACGGATGAATTAAAAAAATTTAATCCTGAATGGACTATCCTTTGCCTACCCGAATTCATGGCAGATCCAGTAATAGATGGTACTAGACAACACAACTACACCATTGTCAATTTTACAAAAAAAATAGTGATTATTGGAGGAAGCGGTTACACAGGAGAGATCAAGAAAAGTATCTTTTCTGTTTTAAATTATACCTTACCATTACAGGAGAATGTATTGAGCATGCATTGTTCTGCTAATGTGGGAGAAGATGGTGATACGGCTATTTTCTTCGGACTTTCTGGAACGGGCAAAACTACTCTTTCAACAGATCCTGCACGACAATTGATTGGTGACGATGAGCATGGTTGGTCGAAAGAAGGGGTGTTTAATTTTGAAGGGGGCTGTTATGCGAAGTGTATTGATTTAAGCGAAGATAAAGAACCAGATATATATAGAGCTATTCGACATGGAGCTATATTAGAAAATATCAAATTTAAGGAGGATACCCGTATTCCTGATTTCACTAATAGTGAAATCACTCAAAATACGAGAGTCTCCTACCCTATACACCATATTAATAATATTATGCCTCTCTCTAAAGGAGGTCACCCTAAGAATATTTTCTTCTTAACCTGTGATGCCTTTGGTGTCTTGCCTCCAATTTCTAAATTAACTAGGGAGCAAGCAATGAAATACTTCTTATTAGGGTATACGGCAAAAGTAGCTGGAACAGAGGCTGGTGTTACGGAACCGAAAATGACTTTTTCGTCTTGTTTTGGTGCGCCTTTTTTACCGCTAGCTCCTACCTATTATGCAGAAATGCTTGGTAAGAAAATGGAAGAACATCAAACTAATGTTTGGTTAGTAAATACTGGTTGGTCAGGAGGTAGTTATGGTGTGGGGGAGCGTATTAAATTATCTTACACCAGAGCCTTGGTACAAGCAGTTTTAAAAGGTGATTTAGGTAAGCAAGCATTTAGAAAAGAAACTTATTTTGGTTTAAGTATCCCTGTATTTTCTGTTGGAAGAGTGCCATTAGATATTCTTGATCCAAAGAATAACTGGAAAGACAAAGAGGCGTATGATGCTACTGCTAAGAAATTATTGGCGGCTTTTGAAAAAAATTACGGGGACATGAAAGTTGTATAACAAAATTAAGTATACAATTTTTAAAGAATAGAGAAGCGAGAGCAGACCAGCCC
>JALZWC010000420.1 GCA_023300255.1 Saprospiraceae bacterium
TATGCACTAGTTTTTTGGCTTCCTAAGACAGAAAAATGACTAACCCAACTTGTAACATTTATTATCTCCTCATTCCTTAGGTGTAAAGATTCATGGTATAAATGAATCTTTATTTTTCAATAGGGCGACAAAGCTTACGCAAGTATGTGTGTCGCCCTAGTCTCTCACGTACTAATAAGTCAATAAAAAAACAACGACTAACACCAAATTCCAACAAACATAATTTTTAAAATTGACATACTGATTGAAGGGAATTCCCATCTTAAAATGCACATACCCTATCAATAGTATTTTGTTGACCATATAAGCGACTACAGTCGCAAATGCAATGCCCTCCAAACCATAGACTTGTACCCAATACAAACTTAAAGATAGATTAATCACGAGCTCAATAATAGCACTAGCTACTAATACATAGTTGTGTTGGCGACCATAAATAAATACTTGTGGTAATAAAATTCGACTGCTGATAACTAATAAATAAATATTGAATATTTTGGCGGAAAGACTGAATTCTTCATTGTAAACAAAAGGAAACAAAATAGGACTTAGCACCATCAAAACAATAGTAATTGGATAAAACCAATTGGACAATTGGAGTATCTTTTTTTTTGTAGTAACGATCGCTTGACTTTCTTTTTCAACAGCCAGCGGAATCATAGTGGCTACTAAAGCGGCTACTAAGATACTTACAATAGGTAATTCTCTAGCTCCATATCTAAACAAAGCGAACATTTTTTCTTCCTCAAAATGACTACTAACAATAAAGCCATCCACATATTCCATCCCTCCACCTAATAAAGTATGTAAACTTAAAGGGACCATTATTAGCAAGATCTTTTTTTGTAAGGCCCCATCTAATTTAAAGGCTCCATATTGATATAAGAGATACCACAACCAAATAAATTTGAATAGACTCCATAGGACTAAACCTTGAAATAGTCCCTCTAAACTCATCCCTAAATAAATAGGAGATAGAATGGCTATTAACTGTAAAAAATGAATTACTATACCATAGATTACTAACTGGCGATCCTGCTTTTTTAATACATAAATATACTCAATGATTTGGGCAGGCGTATTGAATAGGAGATACCAAGCGATTAGATAGATGTAGGGTAGGGACTCGTATTTTGTGAACTGTTGAACCAATAACTGTTGCCCAAAATAGAGTAAGCTTGCAGCAACTACCGCTAAACTAAACAGTAAAAAAAACAGATTGAATAAAAGGCTACCTTTTTGATGGTCGGCGTAAGAAGGGAATAAAGTGAGCAGCCCTTTTTGTCCAGCAGATAGCCAGAAAAAAGACATAAAATTACCTAAGAAAAGTAGTAATTCATAGATAGAGATCTCCGTAGTAGAAAGTCCAAAAAATCTGATTAATAAGATACCAATTAATAACGTTGTACTGAACCGTATTATTTGATATAATTGAAGTGCATTCAATAGCTTGGAGTTGATCGAAGAGCGTACCAATTTTTAGAAAAGAGAACGTGGCAAAAAAACTTCATTTGCTTAGAGTCTAAAACAAAGTTGGGGCAGCCAATGAATTCATCCGATCACTTCCAGTGGTCGGATGAAACGTGCAGCTTGATCCGACCAATTAGATTGAAATTGCCCCAACTTTGTTTTGCCCTGATTTGATTGTAAAGATTGCATGATTGTATACATGAAGTATGTAATCACACAATCAGAAAAATCAAACAAATCAAAGTCCGACCTCAGAAATCAAATTAGGATAATCAGTAATAATACCATCCACACCCATATCTTTCATTTTTTTCATCGTTTCCACATCATTGATTGTCCAAGGAATCAATTGCATATTTTTAGCTTTCGTTTGAATAACCAAAGAGTCAGTCACCAATTGATAATAAGGACTATAGATAGTTGGCGTGAAACTTAACAGCTTCATATTATCCTGAAAGGGATTGATATTTTCTATTAAATAAGCCGTAACGATCTTTTTATCAATGGCATAAGTCGCTTCTAAACTACGAACATCAAAAGACTGAATGCAAGATTGATCGTGTATACCTAACCGATTAATTTCTTTTAATAAAATAGCGGCAAATAATTCAGGAACAGGCGCTAACACTGTATCCCACTCTGGCTTACTTTTTATTTCAATATTATATAAAGGCTGCGGATGATTATTCTTTTCACAATAAGCATTGACCGCCGTAACTACTTCTTCCAAGGTAGGCTTATGAATCTTCATTTTTGTTTGCTGCGGAAAGCGTTCATTGCCTCTACTACCGACATCGTATTGCTGCAATTTTGCTACTTCCATAGATCGAATAGCGTGTTCCTTTTCTTCTTCATGGGGGATAGGTGTTCCGTCCGCTTTAGAAGAAATTTCAGCAGAAAACCAAGGTTCATGAGAAATAATCACTTTCCCATCTTTAGAAATGGCTGCATCCATTTCTAGGGTCTTCACGTTATAGTCTAAGGCTTTTAAGAAAGCAGGAACAGTATTTTCAGGCAATAGACCTCTACAGCCTCTGTGCCCTTGCCAATCGAAGGTTGGTGTGGTCGTCATAGTTGTATCATTGGAACAAGATGAGAAAACGCATAGTACTAGGAATAGGCCAAAATAAGAAATGCTAGAAAGCATCATTCTATACAGATAGCCTTTGTGTTGCTTATTCATCCTGTAAAGGAAAGAAATGGTAAGGAGAAAATATAGAAAAGTGGCAATTATTTTGTCTTTCCCTCCCATCGGACGACGCTAGTCATCCGATGGGAATAGGAGGCAGACCTTCTTATCATTCGACGGATAAGACATTTTTATATGTAAAAGCTAATAGTCGGAAGGAGATTCCTCATCAGATGACTATTATCATCCGATAAAACATTACTCAATCACTACCAAAGGCTTAGTCAATAAATCTAAGTCTGTTTGCAGTACTACATAATACATACCCACTGCCAATCTCTGTGCAGGAAAAGCCTTACTATGACTACCTTCTAGAAAAGTAGTATTGTCTGATATCGTCAATATTTTCCTGCCATCGCTCGCATAGATCATTAAGGACGCTTGCGTTTTATAGGGTAGTTGGAAACGAATATTAGTCCAAGAATTCGTTGGATTTGGCATTACTTCAAGCAGTGCCTTATCTTCGATATTAGTACTTGTTTTATTTCTATTTTGTGTAGGAGATAATATTGTAATATCTGTAGAATCGACTAAAGTCCGTCCGCTCACGAGAGAGCAATCCACAATACTTACTAGTACTTCACTATTCAATTGTGCATGGAAACCTGGTTTTAAAGTAACAGAATTACCCGCCAATAATTGGACATCTATATTCCCTTCTATAATGGCTTCACTTTCAATATGCATGCGTGCTTGATAATCTCCT
>JALZWC010000421.1 GCA_023300255.1 Saprospiraceae bacterium
AATCAGTGCATAGCCTAGCTACGGACTTATTTTTCTGCATTTTTTAGAAGGAAAAAGAACAAGCATAATGGTTCAAGTTATTTTGTTCGTTTCACTAAGCTATAATAATTGGTTCTAGTGATGCTATTTTGTTTGTCATAATGACACTTTCCATATCTAAATGCAACAATGTTGCAAAAGTATTGCAACAAAATACTATATTTGCCAAATCATTCAACTTTAAAATATAAAAAATTGAAAAAAACATTTCTTTTTTTAGCACTAATAGCTACCATAACTTTCTCCGCTTGCGACAAAGACGATCCAGTAATTCCGAATGAAGAAGAACTAATTACTACCTTAACTTATACTTTGACTCCAACAGGTGGTGGCACAGCTATTAGTTTAAGTTTTATGGATCTGGATGGGGACGGAGGAACTGCTCCAACGATTATTGGTGGCACACTCGTTGCAAATCAAACGTATACAGGAGCATTGGACTTACTAAATGAAACTGAATCACCTGCAGAACGCATTACGGATGAAATTAACGATGAAAAAGAGGAACACCAATTCTTTTTCCAATCCAATAGTTCCAACCTTACAGTTGAGTACAATGACCTAGATGCTAACGGACTTCCAGTAGGATTAAGTAGCACTTTAACAACTGGAGCAGTTGGCGCTGGAACTATTACCATTACCCTTCGACATGAACCAAATAAGACCGCATCAGGCGTCTCAGACGGAAATATTGCCAATGCTGGCGGTGAAACGGATATCGAAGTTACCTTCCCAATAGATGTTCAATAAGAAACTGGTTTTATTTCTTCCTATTCTTTTTGCTGTATATAATTGTACTGCACAGAGTTGTACCTTTTCAATTAAAGGGAATGTCTTTGATGAAGTATCAGAGACCTCTTTGCCCTATGTCAATGTTTTTATTCAAGAAATTGCTAAAGGTACAAATACAGATGAGGAAGGTAATTTCGTATTGGATAATATTTGTGAAGGGGAATATCATTTGCTTTTTTCCCATATTGGTTGTGAGGAGAAAAAAGTCCACTTAGATTTAACAAAAGATACCTTCCTTAATATTGTATTGTCTCATAACTCCCTGTCTCTAGAAACAGTTGTAATTAACGGAAAAAAAGAAAATCTTACGAACCACCCCAATCTCTCGGTCAATAGACAAACCATTGAAGATAACACGAATCAAAATCTATCGGGCTTACTCGAAAATGAGACAGGCGTTCACCTTATCAAAAATGGAAGTGGTATTTCTAAACCTGTCGTTCATGGTTTATTTGGTAATCGCTTAACCATTCTCAATAATGGTATTGCGCAAAGTGGTCAACAATGGGGCAATGACCATAGTCCTGAAATTGACCCTTTTGCTGCGGACAAAATTATTGTTTTGAAAGGAGCAAGTGCTATTGAATATGGAGGAAGTAATTTAGGAAGTGTTATATTGACAGAACCAAAACAAATAGAAAGAGAACCTCATCTACATGGTCAAATCAATTATGTTTTTGAAACCAATGGAAGAGGACATAGCTTGAATACTCGTTTGGAAAAATATTCACCGGCATTGGCTTGGCGAATAAATGGTACCTTAAAAAATTATGGGGATAGAAAAACGGCCGCTTATTTTCTTAACAATACGGGAATTAGGGAAGCCAATTTTGCTGTGCAATTAGAAAAATCTTGGAAAGAGCACTTATTTTTTAATTTTTATGCCAGTACCTTTAATACCAAACTTGGTATATTAAGAGGCTCCCACATTGGGAATATTACAGATTTGGAACAAGCATTAACCAATGAAGTACCTTTTTTTACGGAAACTAATTTTAGTTATAATATTGATGCGCCCAAACAAGAGGTATCTCACCATTTGATAAAAAGTCAACTAAAGTATTTTATCAACAACAATCAAAGAATTGAATTGGTTATAGCAGGTCAACTAAATGATCGAGAAGAATTTGATGTCAGAAGAAGTGGTAGAACAGATATTCCGGCGCTAAGTCTTTCTCAATATACCTTTAATTCCTCCTTAAGCTACGCTAATAGTTTTGGTGACAAATGGAATTTTAAATTTGGTAACCAAACAATCATAACAGACAATACTAACAATCCAGAAACTGGTATTTTACCTTTAATCCCAGATTATATTTCTTGGAAAAGTGGCCTTTTTAGCACCCTTTCAAAAAAGAATAATCATTCAGATTTCAATATAGGTCTTCGCTACGATTATGAACATCAAAACGTTTTGACAATTAGTAATAGTCTTCCAAGAGAGATTATTAGATTTAACAATCAATTCCACAATGTAAGTGGTCTTTTAGCTGCAAAATTTGAAGTGTCAAAAACACAATCTATCAGTTGGAATACAGGATTCGCCATGCGAAATCCTGGGATCAATGAATTGTATAGTAATGGTTTGCATCAAGGAGTTAGTGGCATTGAGGAAGGAGATATTAATCTAAAAACAGAAGATGCCATTAAAAATACTTTGGAATATAAATGGCTCCCAAACGCTGATTTTTCTTTAAGTGCCCTACTCTATCATCAACGTTTCAAAAATTATATTTTTCTGAATCCACAGGAAGAATTCCGACTAACGATTCGGGGTGCTTTTCCTGTATTCAAATATGAACAAACGGACGCTAATATTTACGGATTAGATATCGCCACTCAATTTACAATCAAGCACACTATTTTTGCGATGCTAAAATATAGTTACCTAAAAGGAGTCGACACCAAAAATAACATCCCATTGGTTTTCATGCCCCCCAACAGCTTCTTTGGAAGTATTGTTTACCGAGTAAAGCAACCAATAAAATTTTCTCAAAATATAAAACTGGAAGAATCAGAGATAGAACTCACCAATAGATTGGTATTCATGCAAAACAATCTTCTTCGGGAACAAGATTTCATACCAGCGCCTCCAACCTATAATTTAGTCGGTTTGAAGATTTCTTCGAATATTAATTTTTCAAAATACAAAATCAGGTGTTTCCTCAAAGCTGATAATCTATTCAATATACAATATCGAGACTACTTGAATAGACAAAGATATTTTGCAGATGATATGGGATTGAGTGTGACTATGGGGGTTAATTTTAAATTTTAAGATAGGAGAAATCTGCTTTGAATTCCGATAAATCTATCAAAGCACGCTATGGTATACACAACTTAAGGGCACCTATTCAGTACCAGCTAAAGCTGTTTGTTTGAAGGGCTTAGAGTTTAAAATTGGCTGTCGCCAATGATGTTTTTTTGAACCTGCCTTCCAAGGAACGCAGGCAGGCGCAGAGACGCAGAGACGCAGAGTTACAGAGTTGCAGAGTCAAGTGTAATTAAAATGTAGTTAAGCCTCTGCAACTCTGCGTCTCTGCGTTCAT
>JALZWC010000422.1 GCA_023300255.1 Saprospiraceae bacterium
TTTAAAAAATCCTTGTATAGTTGTTCTATAGAAGTATTTTTTAAAGGAAAGTAAGGGCAAAAGAAGCAGCCAAGAGTCTGAAGTTATTTTTTCATCATTTCTTAGGAGTAAGTATAGTGGGAAATGTTTTACACGAATGCAAAGGAAAGCTTCCTAACTACCTCAAAATAAGCTGTCCAAAGAATAGGAGCTTATTTTTATAAAGTTCATACAAATAGATTTATGATGTAGGAATCTTTATAAAGCAAAATCAATAAAATTAAAACTTGAAACTAAATCCCAAAGAGTGAAAGTACAGTAACTTGGCCGTGGGAAAAAAGCTGGAATCTAGCTTAAAGAGATACCTCGAAGCATATAAGGTTTGGATAAAAAACTTGGAGGCTTGATTTAACTAACTTTGACAAAAGTACACTTATATTTTGAATATCAAATAGTATCTTTGCAAAATTTTAAACAAAAATACTATAACAAAAAGAATACCACAAGCTTTATTCCTTTTGTTTTTTTTTATCTGAGTGCTTTTTAGGACCTACTATCCTCCACAAGAAAGAAACTTATTTTAGGTTTTTCTAGTTAATGAGTCCAAAAACTATTGCAAATGTTTAAAATATAAAGGGCAGGAATTAAATAAAGATATCTATTACGATATAGTATGTTTTTTCCCTAAAGAAGCTTCAAAATGAATGTATAGCAAGGCTACAGCTTCATTTTTATTTTTTTTTAGTAAAAAAACAAATCAAAATGAGTAGGTTATTTGTTTACCTATTCCCTAAAATATAAAACATTCAATAAATTGTATAAAAATAGAAAATGCTGCCAAAACTTTAATTCAACGAAATAAAATAAATTTACTAGCTTTCATATCCTATTTCAGTCACAATTTTAATAAAAGCCATAAAATAATATTCTAAATAAGTACAATTATGCTACAAGTTAGTTTCATTAGACAAAATAAAGAGAGAATTTTAAAGGGTTTAGTCACTAGAAATTATAAAGAGGATACCTCCAAATTAATTGATAGCGTAATTGAGTGGGACGATGCTCGTAAAGGAACGCAAACTACTTTAGATGAATTATTAGCCAAAAATAAGCTAGTTTCTAAAGAAATAGGTGGTCTATTCAAGCAAGGAAAGCAAGATCAGGCCAATAGTCTAAAGCAACAAGTAGATGCTAATAAAATCAAAATAAAGGCTTTAGAGGAAGATATGAGAGAAATTAAGGATAAGCTAGATAATGGCTTATTACAAATCCCTAATGTACCTCATGATTCTGTTCCTGCTGGTAATACAGACGAAGATAATGAAGTCTATAAAGAATGGACAGGCGCACTACCTAATCTTGGCGAAAAAGCGCTTCCACACTGGGAATTGGCTAAGAAATATAATTTAATTGATTTTGAATTAGGCGTTAAGATTACTGGCTCAGGTTTTCCTCTGTTTCGAGGAAAAGGAGCAAGACTACAAAGAGGGCTAATTAATTTCTTTTTAGAGGAAGCTAGTAAAGCGGGTTATGAAGAGATCGTTCCTCCTTTATTAGTAAATGAAGCTTCTGCTAGAGCTACGGGCCAATTGCCTGATAAAGAAGGGCAAATGTATTATGTAGAGAAAGATGATTTATATCTTATTCCTACTGGAGAGGTGCCTGTTACAAATGTATATAGAAATGTTATTGTCAAAGAAACTGATTTCCCGATCAAACTAACTGGCTATACCCCCTGCTTTAGAAGAGAAGCAGGTTCTTATGGAAAAGATACAAAGGGACTAAACAGAGTTCATCAATTTGATAAGGTAGAAATCGTTCAAATTGTTCATCCAGAGAAATCTTATGAGGTACTGGAGACAATGCTCGACCATGTAGCAAATTTGCTCACAAAATTAGAGCTCCCGTATCGTATACTTCGTCTATGTGGAGGAGATTTAGGTTTTACTTCAGCCTTGACTTTTGACTTTGAAACTTATTCTGCAGGACAGGGACGTTGGTTAGAAGTTAGTTCTGTTTCTAACTTTGAAAACTTCCAAAGTAATCGTTTAAAAGTCAGATATAAAGATGCTGATAATAAAACGCAATTAGCGCATACGCTAAATGGTAGTGCCTTAGCTTTAGCTAGAATTATTGCGACACTTTTAGAAAATCATCAAACGCCAGATGGGATACGCATCCCTAAAGCATTGCAGCCATATGTGGGCTTTGATATGATTAGTAACAAGTAATTTAATCAAGAACAGAGAACAGAAAATAGAGATAATTTTCGTTTAAAAATTGATGAAATTTCGTTGTTTTCTAATCGAAATGCATCTCTATTCTCGATTCTCTACGCTCTTTTCTAAAAATGTCCAGTAGTCCATAGCTATAGAAATAAAAGAATCGAAATACCTAGTAACCAATCGCTTGCAACTAATATGTTAATTCGTTTTCAACCAACTTTATAATATATTTTAAAAGTATTTTCCATTTTAACTGACTCTTAACACCTTTTAACCGTCTAAATTTACAAACTTATAGCTCTACTGAGTTGTTACAAATAAGAGATCGTTTAAAATCTATTAGACATTCTCTATAAACCACTAAATCTATTAGAATTATGATGTTATACGGTGTTATGTTTATTAGTATGATTTTTGGATTCATCGGAAAATTAGTAAGTGGCAAGCTACAAAAGAAGTTTGATCAGTATAGTCGAATCCCTACTAGTTCTGGTTTGAGTGGTAAAGAAGTGGCAGAACGAATGTTAAGCCACTACAATATACATGATGTTCAGGTATTACAAGGTCAAGGTAGATTGACCGATCATTATAACCCGAAGAGCAAAATCATTAATTTGAGTCCTGATGTATATGGTGGAAGAAGTATTTCTTCTGCAGCAGTAGCCGCACACGAATGTGGGCATGCGGTACAACATGCAGAATCATATGCTATGTTGAAATTAAGATCAGCCGTTGTGCCTTTAGTTAATATCTCTTCCAAAATGCAGCAGTATTTCTTTATGGCTGGATTCATGTTGGTTGGAGTTATTGGGAATGCTAATTTGCTCTTAGCTGCTATTGGCATATTTGGGGTAACTGCTTTCTTTAGCTTAGTTACTTTACCTGTTGAGTTTGATGCTAGTAAGCGAGCTTTGGCTTGGTTAGATGACGCAAATATAACACCAGGGGTAGAATATGATGGTGCAAAAGATGCACTAAAGTGGGCTGCTATGACCTATGTAGTTGCTGCAACAGCTGCAGTTGCTCAGGTATTATACTTTTTGGTTATGTTCTTAAATTCTCAGAATAAAGGGAAAAGAGCTTAAGGTTAAAATCAATTAAACTAAAAAAGGCTTGTCGGTAGAACCGACAAGCCTTTTTTAGTTTAATTGATTTTTTAGAAGTCAGAGGTCAGATCGCTACGCTGTCAGATCGCCTACGGCTGTCAGACGTACCATCTTGGCTCTTAATATCTTAAATCTAGCGGTAGCTACCCGCCTAACATGGTTCATTGAGTTTAGTTTGCAGTATGGGCAATCCCTTGTGGTTGCCCCTGCTAGGTAGGGGTGATTGGTTCTATTTTTAGGCGATTTTTCATAGGTAATTACCAGTTGCCAGTTGATTTTATACGAAGATTTG
>JALZWC010000423.1 GCA_023300255.1 Saprospiraceae bacterium
AATAAGTCCGTAGCCCTGCTATCCTGCCTGGCGGCCTGTCTAGCTAGCCAGATAAACTCGACAGGTGCACTGATTTTTTCAATTCCTTAGACGAAAAAAACCGCTCGACTGGGCAGCGGGCGAGTCTAGTTCCTAAATTTACCCGTTTAATTAACACGACCTACTTATTACTTACACTACTGGACATTTTTTTAAAGAATAGAGGAGCGAGAGCAGAGAATAGAGACGTATTTTGATTAGACCTGCCTAGCCAAGGCACGCAAGCAGGAAACAACGAAATTTCGTCCCTTTTTAAACGAAATCAATCTTTACTCTCTATTCTCTACTCTCTACTCTCTATTCTAATAATGTCCAATAGTGTAAATATTACTTAATCAAAGTAGTATGTCCTGTGGTTACTTCAATGACTCCATCCAAATATTGAACTTCCGCTACCCAAGTAAATACGCCGCCGTTCAGATTATTACCTCTATAGGTACCGTCCCAACCAATATTTCTTTCATTGACTAAGAAATTATCGTTTTGATAAACCAATTCCCCCCATCGATCAAATAACTGGAAAGATAAAATTTGCGTTCCTTCCTTACCGTGTACGGTTAATAGGTCATTAAATCCATCTGCATTTGGAGAAAATCCTGATGGTACACTAATACCTCTAGTTTGTTTCACCAGTATGTTAACCGTAGAAGTTGCGGTACAACCCATTTCATCAGTTACTGTTACGGTATAAGCTTGACCGAAGGTTGGTGCTACTAAAGGACTATTACAATCGTCACAAATAATAGAAGCTTGTTCTCCATCACTTTCCCAGTTGTAAATTAGCTCTCCTTGAGCATTCTGTACATCTGAATCAAGACTAATAGGATTTCCTGCTTCGGCTATTAATTGTCTATCAAGTACTACTGTTATTTCTTCTGGTTCTTCTATGTTGATCCTGCCTAATTCTTCCTCACAACCATTACTATCCTTGATTAAAACCTGGTAGACGTTTTCTCTAAGATCAGGAAAATTTTGACTTTCTGAGAAACTTCTTCCATTAATACTATAGGTAAATGGAGCAGTACCACCTTCTGCTAGTATTTCAATATTTCCATCATTCTCTCCTTTACAGCTAATTTGTTGTTCTTCTATTAAACCTGTAAATAATTCTGGCTCTTCAATCATGACCGTATCCACGCTTGAGCATCCATTATCATCTGATACCGTAACCATATATTCTCCACCTGGAAGATCTTCAAGTGATCTGGATTGACTACCTGTAGACCAAGTAAAAGTATAGTTATCTTCGCTTCCGGTAACCATCACTTCCGCCATGCCATTAGTCATACCATTACAAGTAATATTCTGTGTATTAAAATTAATTTCCATCATATTCGATTCATCGGCTACAGTGACCAATTGAGCCTCTTCACAACCTGAATCATCTACCACTAAAACCATATAATCACCAGCGGCTAAATTCTCCGCAGTGGCAGTTTCTTGTGCTTGTGGATCATCCCAAATAACTCTGTAATTTCCAGACCCACCAGTTATAGTCACATTAGCGGTACCAGAGGCACTTTCGCTACAAAAAGAAGGCGTACTGCTTGTATTGATCTCGATTGAAGGAATAGAACCAATAGCTACATTGGCTGTGGTATTACAGCCTGTATTTTCATCTGTTACTACTACTTCAAAAGTATTTTCTGTTAGGTCAGTTGCTGTGATGCTTGTTTGATTCTCCGCATCATTCCATAGATAGCTGAAATCTCCAGTACCACCAGTAGCTACTACTGTAGCGGAACCAGTAGCATTAACACAGGAAATAGAATCAACAGTAAAGGCTATTGCTATATCTTCAGGTGCAATGATCGTAAAACTATTTTCGATTGAACAACCATTCTGATCGGTAATAGTGACTACATAATCCCCTGCATTTAAATCATTTCTACCTGGATCTGTTCTGAAGAAATCATCTCCCCAATCATAAGTATACCCAGGGACTCCTCCTTGTACATTGAATATGACAGAGCCATCTCCAATGCCAATACAGGTTTCTTCTGATTTAATATTATCTACTGTTATTATATCAGGAGCAACAATGAAGACCATTTCTTCTTTAGCGCAACCAGTCGTAATATCAGTTACTGTGACGGTATAGTCTCCTGGTGTTAAAGCAAAAGCAGTATCGGTCGTTTGATTATTTGGATCACTCCATTCGTAGGTAAAATTCCCTGTTGGATTTCCTACAGCTGTAACATAAGCACTAGAAATAAGAACTGCATTTGCGTCATTCTCATTACCGCATAATGGATTATTTCTACCTATTTCAAGTGTATAATCTACATCCGTTATTTCTACTTCAATAGAATCGGTACAACCTGCATCTGTAGTGATAATCCCTTTATATATACCAGTAGTTAAATTAGAAATAGTATCACCAATAGCACCATTATCCCAAGTAGTTTGATGGTTCTCTACTAAGGAAGTTACAATACCCGCAACGCCACTATCTGTTTCTCCACAACCTAAATTTTGCTGATAGCTTGTATCTATCAAGATAGGCGCACTTTCAATTGTAAAAGACTCTCTTACTTCACATCCACCAATATCTGTAACAATAAATTCGTAGTCTCCAGCAGGTAAGTCTGGATGTATTTCTGAATCTGTTGAATCGCCATTAAGTGTATAATTGTATGGGCCAGCTCCTCCAATTATGGAAGAAGCAAATACGCCATCCTCTAGTCCAGCACAAGAAACACCTCCAACGAAATTAGTAATAATTCCAAGTGTATCAGGTTCTTGAATCTCAATAACTCGAGTACTATTACAAGAAAAAGTGGAATCAAAAAATATGATCGTATGTTCTCCTGGTTCTAAATCTCTGAAAGTTACCATAGGATCGGATTCTGTTGCCCGTATGGTATCCATACCAACCACAACAAATCCATTAGTTGCAGAGGTTAATAAGACCGTACTATCTTGGCTAAAATCAATTACATTAAAGCCAGCTGAATCTCTTACCACAAAAGGTAAGGTAGTAGTGGTCATAAAAGGACTAGTATTTATGACTACGGTAAGTTCCCCATCATCTGATCCATTACAACTAATATCTTTCATAATTGGAGGTGGTCCTCCTATAAGCGGTAAGCAGAGAGAAGTAGCACATATTTGATTTCCAATTACGGTTCCACCACAATCACTATTTCCTCTTACCTTTATATCAAAAACTTCAGAGAATCCTAAATCTTTTAATTGATGGGTTAGCCCAACACCATTAGGCGTAATCCATTCTCCGTTATCCACCTGCACTTCATAATCCAAAACAGTTGGTACTGCTTCCCAAGTTACGTCGATACTATTATTGGTTATTCTTGGACAACTAACCTGTATTCTTAAATCCGTCAAGTTATCTATTGTAAGATCTACTATAATATCTCTAGTGGTGAAACAGCCTCTACTATCAACGATATTAGCGGTATAGGTTTCTGCACTTAAATTTTTAATAGTATCTGTCGTTTCTCCATTGCTCCAAGTTACTTGATAAGGTCCTTCTCCTCCCGTTATGTTTACTGCTGCAATACCATCTGTAGCACCACAATTTTCTGATTGATTAAATAATTCGATGTTAAGTGGTAAAGGATTGAAGAGAACAGTGTCTATTGTATTGCTACAAGCAGTCAAAGTATCTAATAATTCTATAGTATAATCTCCTGGAGATAAATCAATGAAAATACCTGTTGTAGAGGTGTCTGTTCCTAATATATAGACCAAATCAGAACCTGTTGAAAAAGCAGATAATACACCATCTGTATAATCGGCACATAAACCAGCTCTCACTACGTCAAAATCTCCTGTAGGGATTACACAGTCGGCTGCGGTACAAGACATACTATCTAAAGCAGTAAAACATTGATTGCTCGCTCTTACTCGAATTTGAGCAGATTCTAGAATACTTAATTCAAATACGGTAATAGTAGTGTCTTCGTAAGGAGTAGTCCAAGCTTCTTCTCCTATTTGTACCTCATAGAAATCTACACCTTGGATTGGATCCCAAGCAAATGTTACACTATTGGTAGTAGTTTCTGTGCAAGTAATAGGAATGCCGATGCTAGTAGGGGTATTGTCTTCTTCAATAGTAACACTCAAATTGATTGCACACCCAATACTATCCGTTACAATAACATTATAAGTTCCTGGACTTAATCCTTTAAGGGTATCTGCGTCCATACCATTTTCCCACAATACGTTATAAGGCGCAGTTCCACCGCTAGGCGTTACTGCGGCTACGCCATCATTGAGTCCACAAGAAGCAAGCGTTTTAAATGTATCTACTTCTAATAGAAGGTGGTTGATTAAGATCGTATCTATAAAAGCATTACAAGCTGTAAGGGTATCGTATAATTGTACCCTGTAATCTCCAGGGCTTAAATTGTCAAATCGGCCAATAAAGGAAGTGTCCGTATCTAGGATATAAACTAAGTTAAGGGAAGTAGATGCAATGGATAAAAGACCATCTGTATAATCCATACAAGTCCCTGCACTTACTTGATCGAATGATCCAGTTGGTGGTGTACAATCAGCCGTCATACAAGACATACTATCTAATGCCGTGACACAATCACTGACTCCTCTTACTCTTATTTGAACAGACTCTAAGATATTTAAATTAGGGATTAAGATAGAAGTAGAAACAGTTGGATCTCTCCAATCTTCTTCTCCAATCTGTACTTCATATTGAGTTATCTCTGGAACGGGATCCCATTCAAAAGTAACACTAGTACTAGTTGTCTCTGCACAAAAGATATTAATCCCGCTAGTAGTAGGCGTTTTATCTTCTCCAATCGTTACTGTTTGGGTTAATTCACAACCAAAATCATCTGTTACTTGAACGGTATAGATACCTGGTTCTTGGTTTCTGATAGTATCTTCCCCGACTCCAATAGTCCATAAGATTTCGTACGGAGCTGTTCCACCAGAAATGGTAATAGCAGCTAATCCATCAGCTCCTCCACAAGAAGCATCTGTAGCAAAAGTGTCTATTTTTATAGAATCAGGAGCACCTATTATTGCATCTAATTTGATCGTACAAGTAGTAACAGTATCTAAAACGATTATTTCATAAGCTCCAGGGGAAAGATTAGAAAATGTTTTGGTAAAACTAGTGTCTTGATCTATAATGAAAACTACATTAGGTTCCTCTGTTAATAAATCTATTCTACCATCATCTGCACCTGCACAGCTTAGGTCTATTTCTCTATCTACACTAGCTTCTGGCGAGAAGCAAACAGAAGTCATACATTCTACAACCCCTTTTACATTACTGCATGCACCAGTCCCTCTTACCTGTAAATTAACGATAGCTCCTTCTGCTAAATTAGTAACAGAATGAGCTCCTATGCCACTAGGCATGATCCAACCTTGCCCATCGATATTTACTTCATAGACCGTTATGTCTGAAGAAGTTGCCCATCCAAAGGTGATGCTGTTTTGCGTTTCTTCAATACAAGTAGCTACAATATCTAAGGTATCATTATTGGTTTTGATAAGCACACTATCTCTGACAATACAGCCATAACTATCCGTAATAGCTAAAATATATTCTGTTTCTGCATTTGGCGCTGCTTTAGGATTTGGGCAATCAGAACAACTTAATCCGTCAGTAGGAGTCCATTGATAATCTAATTGATATAGAGGATTGAAAGTAATAGACCAATCTAATAAAAAACCATCATCGCCCGTTTTATCATCTCTAGCATATAATTTCCAATCACCATTTGTTTCGCCGCCATTCAGCATTTTCCAATCACCTTCTGGTTGAAAAGATCCCGTAAATGGAGCCGTACCACTAGTTATAGAGGTCATTGCATCAGGAGTAAAGCAAGTAGCTGTATAATTTCTATCGGCGCCTCCATTGTCTGTAGACAATTCTAGTAATTGTCCTGATGGACTCTCTAAAATTAAATCTATATCTTCAATGTTATTGTGTCCTACGTTTATACATACTTCCTTAATTAATCCGTCTCTTATGTCTGCAGGTTGTATATCAGCTACAGTTATAATAGATATGGTTGGTTCCGTATCAGGACTCGTTCCATTATCATCGATTGTCTTGATATCTAGATTTCCAACAGGAGATGTAAAAGATTCTTCAATCGGTAAAATAATATCTAGCTTACCGTCAAGCTGCATAGAATCGCCTGGACAAATAGACCCGTCTTCCCCTAAATCTACTTTTTCTAGATCGTTTTCTCTGAAGTAAAACCAGAAAGTTTCTGATTCACAATCATTGATATCCACTTCGAAACCTAGAGAATCTAAACCTTCATCTACAGGATCAATTAAAGGTCTGATATTTAAGGTTAAGGAGGTTTCTCCTCTTGCGATAAAATCTTGAAGTGGTTCTAAAGTATAATCTCCATCAATATTAGGGTTATCTCTTACTACACTTCCGGTGATATTAATTCTATAATTTCTTGGAACTGGTTTATCAAAACTAAAGGTGATTTGGCCACCAGCACATCCTTCTATTAAGGTGCCATCAATACTTTCCAATGCCATTTTAACCTCCAGTTCATCAGTACCAAAACTATTAGCATCAAAGAAAATAGCGGAATCAAATAATGCATCGCCGATATCAGCAATAGCTAGTTTAATCTTATACGTTTGGCAAGGATCAACTTTTGCCTTAGCAGTTAATACAGTAGTAAGACCATCATAAGTCAGCGTGGTGCTTCCTTTATTATCAATATATAAATGTTCATTAGTAGCGGCACAATCAGGTAGTGGTGCACCATTGTCGCAAGTTCCAGTCTGAGGATTAAGATCATTTAGAGGATGAATGGATCTTACAGAAACGGGTTCATTCAACGTACCAGGAACTATTGCCAAATTGGTCCAATCAGTATCACCAGATTTTTGTAAAAAGAAACCAAAAACATCATTGAAGCAATTACAACCAAATTCTGGATATTCTTCAGAAGCGAATACATAGTTAAATTCTACAGTATCCCTTTTAGGAATAAACTCAATTTCATACATCGCAAGATCTTCGACCAACTCTCCAAAGGCTAGATCAGTAATCAAAGGTTCCTGGCCCATACTTTCGTTAGGTTCCCCATCTCCTTCATTAATATTAGGCGTTGCAGCTAAAGCGGATCTACCAGTGGTCATCATAAAACCTTCCGAAAGCCCCACGTCTGCCGTACCATTTTTAAAATAGCCAAGTGCATTTTTATCCCCAACAAACTTAACGCTGAGTATGTCAATCCCTTTTCCTGCAAAAACTTCTCTAATGAGGTTTTCAGGAGTCCGAGGATCAGAAAGTGCTGGCTCTACTTCTATTTGGGCGAATGACGGAATCATTCCCATTATAGAAAGACAGAATACCAATAGTAATAATCTTGTAGATTGTTTCCTTGTCATAGCGATCATATCCTAATTGATGATGTAGTGGTGGGGGGATTGAATTGCTGGAGGGGATATCTTAGCCTTATAGGTAGACGTATATTGAAACTACCATTGTGTAAAAGCCTATTACAATAGTACTTAGCTAAGCAACTACCATATATTTATCTATTAAAAAGGGGGAGAATAGTAGAAAAGAGGGGTGATATATGGTATTTATTAATACAATTTTAACAAAGAGGGTAAAATATTTAATAAACAAAAAATTAGCCAAAGTAGTATAATAGTAAAGTAATAGTCAAGATGATAGACATTTCTAACTGAAAGAACTTCTGTAAAATTGTTTAATCATCCATTCAGAATCAATTTTCATCTAAAAAATGGGCAGTTACGTCAAATGAACGCTATATTTGGGTGTACACTTTTATATTTAGGGGTTTTATAATTTTAAAGTTTTATAATTTTAAATATGAGTCAATTTATCAAATTTGTTTTTGCTTCCTGTCTAGGTGTTTTCTTAGCAATGCTTGCCTTGTTTTTTGTTGGAGCAAGTATGGCAGGAAGCATGGCATCTACTTTTGGTTCAGATAAAGTATCTGTTAAACCAAATTCTGTATTAGAGTTGAAATTCAATAAACCTATACCAGAAAGAACAAATAATGTACCTACCGATGAATTCAGCGGCAGCTTTGAATTACAATCAGATGATGTTCTTGGCTTGCGGGATATGGTTAAAGCGATTAATAGAGCTAAAGAGGATAGTAATATCAAAGGAATATTTATTGATGCGTCTTCTGCAACTGGAGGGTTTGCTACTAAATCACTAATTCGAGAAGCTTTGGTAGATTTTAAAGAGAGTGGCAAATTTATAACTGCCTATTCTAAGTATTATGACCAATCTGGTTATTACATGGCTTCTGTAGCAGATGAGTTATATGTTAATCCAGTAGGGGGCATCGATTTTAGAGGCTTTGGTTCTATCATACCATTTTTTAAAGATGGCTTAGATAAGCTAGGGGTAAAAATGAATGTTTATTATGTCGGTAAATTCAAAAGTGCTACAGAGCCTTTCCGAATGAACCAAATGAGTGCTGAAAATAGAAGACAAGTCAAAGAATATCTTTATCCAATATATGATGGGTTCATAGAAGATATTGCTGTTAGTAGAAATACTTCTCCCGCAGAGCTTAAAAGAGTGGCTGATGAATGGTTAGTTCGTAAACCTGAAGATGCGATTACGCATAAAATGGCAGATAAAATCGGCTACCGAGATGAAGTGATTGCTTCTATGAAAGAACGGATGGGCTTAGAGGAGGACGATAAAATAAATAAAATTAGTATCACTAAGTATGCTGCTGCGACTAAAGAATCTACGGATTTTGGTATTAAAGATAAAGTAGGGGTCATCTATGCAGAGGGTGGAATCGATATCGGAGAAGAAACACCAGGGTCTATTATGGACGACCATTATACTTCGATGATTAGAAAATTAAGAACGGACGATAAAGTTAAAGCTTTGGTGTTGCGGGTGAATTCTGGTGGCGGTTCTGCACTAGCTTCAGAGAATATCTGGAGAGAATTAGTATTGGCTAAAGAAGCTGGGAAACCAGTGGTTGTCTCCTTCGGAGATGTGGCTGCATCAGGTGGTTATTATATTGCTTGTATGGCAGATGCTATTTATGCAGAGCCTAATACGATTACTGGTTCTATTGGTATTTTCGGAATGATTCCGAATGCGCATGAATTGATGTCTGAGAAACTAGGAATCAATTTGGATACGGTCAATACAGGACGGTTTTCTTCTAGTATTAATCTCTATCACGATCAAACACCCGAAGAAGCACAAATCATTCAGGAAGGTTTAAATCATGGTTATGAAGTATTCTTAAAAAGAGTAGCGGATGGTAGAGGTATGACTAGAGATGCTGTGAATGAAGTAGCACAAGGTCGAGTCTGGACTGGAGAGAAAGCTAAAGAAATTGGACTCGTAGATGAATTAGGTGGCTTGGATGAAGCTATTGAAAAAGCAGCAGCATTGGCGGAAATTGAATCTTATAGATTATCAGAATATCCTAAGATCAAAGATCCTGTGCAGCAGTTAATTGAAAAGTACCTTCAACCTAAGGAATCAGTAAAAGCATCTATCTTAAAAGCAGAATTAGGAGAAATGTATCCGTACTACAAGGAATTAAGAGCAGTGTCTAAAACGAAAGGCCCTCAGGCTCGTATGCCGTTTATGATTCTTAAGTAATAGGTAATAAGTAATAAGTAATAGGTAATAGGTGGTCAACACCCCTGCTACTTATTACCTTTTACCTCTTACTTATTACCTACTTATAGGTAATAGGTAATAAGTAATAGGTGGTCAACACCCCTGCTACTTATTACCTTTTACCTCTTACTTATTACCTACTTATAAATCTTCACCACTCGCTCTCCAGGCTTAGCATAGCCACGATACATACCTGCTGTGTTAAAAGGCATCGCTACATTTCCGAATTTATCTAAGGCAATGACGCCTCCAGTACCACCTGCTTCCACTAACGTTTTATTGATGACTGTACTAGCAGCAGTTGCCACATCTTCTTTTAAATAAGCCATTCTAGCAGAAATATCAAAAGCTACTGCGTATCGGATAAAGTATTCTCCATGTCCTGTACTAGAAACCGCACACGTATTATTATTAGCATAAGTACCTGCGCCAATAATTGGGGAGTCTCCAATTCTATTATAGCGTTTATTAGTCATACCACCAGTAGACGTACCAGCTACTAAATTGCCCTGCTTGTCAAGTGCGGCACAACCCACAGTTCCAAATTTGTAATCTGGATTATCGTAAGATATATCACCCGTTTTTTGTTCTGCTGCTTTCGCCTTTTGTAAACTTTCCCATCTGCGTTCTGTGCGAAAATAACTGTTGTCTACTTGTTCGATTCCCATCTCTTCCGAAAATTGCTCTGCACCTTTACCCGTTAGTAAAACATGTTCTGATTTTTCTAAGACGGCCCTTGCTGCGAGTATTGGATTTTTGATATTTGTTACCCCACCTACCGCTCCTGCATTCAGGGTTTTTCCATCCATAAAAGAAGCATCCAATTCATTGATACCGGCATTCGTAAAAACCGCACCTTTTCCTGAATTGAACAAGGGGGAATTTTCCATGATCATGATCGTTTGGGTTACTGCATCCGCCGAGGTGCCTCCATTTTTTAATATATTTTCTCCTACTTCTAAGGCTTCATTTAGTTTTTCTCGGTAGGCTTTTTCTTTTTCATCGGTCATATTAGCCTTCGTGATCGTACCTGCACCTCCATGTATGACAATGGCATACGCTGGTGCTTTTTGTACGCCTGCTTTCACAGTGGTTATCGGCTCTTGTGATGGTGTGTTACAGGCGCCTAAGAATAGGAATAGTGCGAATAGGATAGGGTATTGGTTCTTCATTATTTAATATAGGTTAGTGACTTATGATTTTACTAGGACACAGAATTCACGAAGCAGATACAGAGGACACAAAGACTACCTATATTTTAGTACTCTGTGCTCTCTGTGTCTGCTTTGTGCTCTCTGTGCCTGCCTGGTGGCAGATCTATGGTATATACATAAGTATTAGCTAGTAGCGTAATAAAACGACGTTTAAAGTAGACGTAGTTAGTATATAATAGCTATAAATTTAAGAGTTGCTATTCAAAATTGGCTTTCGCCAATGATAGTTTTTGAAC
>JALZWC010000424.1 GCA_023300255.1 Saprospiraceae bacterium
AAAAACTAAGCATAGCTGGGCTACGGTTCTTTTTTTAGGACTTCTTAGAGGGAAAAAGGGCAGGTTAAAATGGCTAATTTATTCTTACTCTTTGCCTTATATTAAGCTCTACTATAATCAGTCTACAGACAGAACACTGAACAAAAGGGTCTTCCACAACCTAAAATTCTCGCACAATCAATGGTTTAAGTTTGTAACTTAAACCTCTTATTAAGCCATCCCCAAAGCCTAAAGTCACCATTTGTCCAAGATTGTGAGGACTTAGATACTATGAATCAAAAGATATTATATCTCTATTTTATAGCATATCTAGATTGGTATAGAGGGAAGGTATTCTCTTACTTTATTTACCTTGTGTTTTAGGTGCAGTGCAAAGTTTAATATAAGGTTGAAGTTACAAACTTCAACCATCGATCGTGCAAGGATTAAAGACTATGGAATTGGTCCTAGTAGGGAGACTTTATTCGATATTATATGATTATTAGACAATCGTATGGAATCGCAGTTACAAACTGCGACTATCCTAACATACTTTTCTTAAGTTGACGACATTCCACTGGAAGTGATCGGATGCCCCAAATTGTTATACATCCAATTCTAATGAAATTATTTAAAAATGAAAAACTGGCTAGCACCAACAACGTTAAAAGGTAATATAGTAGACTTAATGCCTTTACAGCAAGAACATAGAACGGCTCTTCTATCAGCTGCGGAGAACGGACAACTATGGGAATTGTGGTATACTTCTGTTCCTTCGAAAGAAACCATTCAAAAATATCTCGATACTGCTTTAGAAGCACAACGCAAAGGATTGGCACTGCCTTTTGTTGTAGTAAATAAAACCGATAATAAGATCATCGGTACTACCCGTTATTGCAATGTAAATAGTGCTAATAAACGATTAGAAATTGGATATACTTGGTATGCAAAAGATTTTCATAGAACGGGGGTTAATACAGAATGCAAATACTTATTACTGAAAAATGCTTTTGAAAAATTAGAGACGATTGCCGTAGAGTTTAGAACCAATTGGCATAATCACCCATCTAGAAATGCTATATTGAGACTAGGAGCTAAGCAAGATGGTGTGCTAAGAAGTCATCGTGTAGATACTGATGGATGTCTGCGAGATACCGTGGTATTTTCGATTATTGAATCCGAATGGAAGATTGTAAAAAAAGCCCTTGAATTTCAAATCAATAAATACAAGTAAATGTTAGAACTTAGACCTGTCTGTGAAAATTGTAATAAGTCTTTACCAAACGATAGTACAGAGGCCAGAATATGTACCTACGAATGTACTTTTTGTGCAGATTGTGTAACGACTATTCTACATAATGTATGTCCTAATTGCAGTGGCGGTTTTGTTAATAGACCTATTCGACCAAAAGGACAATTGCTGAAGCATCCTGCAAAGGAACAGCCTTTACATAAGCCAGTAGATATGGAAAAATTTCGATTGCTTTTAAAAAAGTACAAAGATGTATTACCTAAAAATAGGTAGTCAAATTTAATCAAATAAAAATTGTAACTATTCAGCACACTTTTCAGAACTCCCCCCGAGGCTTAGTCTCTTTCTGCCTCTGGGCAAAAGCCCTCTCTCGTCTTAAAAAGAGGAGGTCTTTTACAAAGGAAAATCTTTAATCGGAGACGACTCCCTCCATTTTAAGGGAGGGTTGGGGGAGGGTTCTAAACGAATGCTCAATAGTTATGATTTAAATGATGCCCTCTGCTAATTTGAATTGTACCCCTCCATCATAGGTCATATTACAGAATGAATCTGTACAATAAATCTTAGAAAAAGTAGTACTTAAAACCTCTATTCCTTTACTAAAAATTCCATGTGTAACAACTAAAATTAAGTCTCCAGCATTTTTCTTTTTTAGCTCTTTAGCTAGACCAATAAAGGTGCCGCCACCATCACATATATCATCTACAATCACACAGGTCTTGCCTTGTAAATCTTCTGCGAAAACTTTAAAACCACTTAATTTTCCTGTCTGAACATCTCTATTTTTACTACAGGCTATGACTTGTTTTTCTCCAAGAAATTGGGCTAATGTATATGCCTTTTTTAATGCTCCACCATCCGGAGCAATCAAATAGTAATCTTGTTCAGTAGCTAATGCTTTTTGTACAAAAAGATGATTATCTATTACACATACTCGATTTACTAATGCACTGGTGACCGCTGAGTGTGGATCGACAATTAACACTTGATGATAGTTCACCGCATTAATAATATCTGCATATACTTTAACGCTCAAAGCTTCTCCTTTTATCATTGTTCGATCTTGTCTAGCTGCGGGGAAATAAGGAAGAAACAAACTTAATTTTTCTATACCCATTCTTCGTAAAGCATCTGTAGCTATTAGTAAAAAACCTAAGTCATTAAAACTACGAATTCGAGTAGTTATCATAATTGAATCTGGAATGGGGATTTGATCTATAGAAGAATTGACTCTTATAGAATTTTCAAAATCTTCCTTGATTTTAATATGTGGTTCTCCGCCATTAAAAGTAAATGCTTCAAAAGCAATAGATTTATCAAAAGGAGTGAAGGTAGGGTCAAGGTGTAAAAATTTCATTGTTAGTTATTTTGTGTATTTTTTACACAATATACAATCAAAATAATGTTACATGCAAGTTTTTTGTGTGTTTTATACACAAATAAATAAATCTAATAGAATGTAAAACAATTCAGGGGTACTTTTCTAAAATTGATCGGATCACTTGCAGTGGTCCGATCAAGCTGCACGTTTCATCCGACCACTGGAATAGGCTGGCCGTTAATAGTTGAATTGACAGACTTACAAAGTTTTGCAACTTGGGAAGTCTTGGTTTTTAAGGAATTAAATCTTCCCAAGTCTCGAAGACTTTGTAAGATCCGGAATTAACAACCAGTCTGTGGAAGTGATCGGATGAATAAATTGGCTGCACCAGTTATATTATACACTCAATTTAATAAAATAGTAAGTACAAGTAGTTGAAAAAGATTGGTAAGAATAAGTCTAGCTAAGGTAAGTTTAATTGTTTGGTGAGTTACTGAACGATTCCTAAAACAGTATATAAAATTTAAATTTGAAAAATCATCCCCTTTTCTTTTAAAGCAAAATACTTTTTCTTGTTAAATCGATATAGTTTACTAGGACGACCACGACCAGTATGTGTTTGAAATTCGTTTAAATCTTCTAAAATATCTAATTGAAGTATCTTTTTGCTAAAGTTTCGACGATCTATTTTTTGACCATATAAAGTCTCATACAACCGATATAAATCAGGTAAAGGAAATTGTTCATCGAGTAATTCAAAACCAATGGGTTCATAGGCTATTTTTCCCCGCAAGCGATCCAACGCCAATTCAAAAATTTGCTGATGATCAAAAGCTAATTGTGGTAATTCAGCTATAGAAAACCATTGAGCATCTTCCGCATCCGTTGCAGCATGAAGTTCAAAATTAGAACGACGAATTAATCCATAATAGGCTACAGTAACAATTCGACTGCGTGGGTCTCTATTTGGTTGACCGAACGTATATAATTGTTCTAGATAATTAACTTTTATACCCGTTTCTTCTTTTAATTCTCTTTCTACCGCCCTTTCTAAACTTTCTCCTTCTAAGACAAAGCCTCCGGGAATGGCCCACTTCCCTTTAAATGGTTTAATCAATCGTTTAATTAAAAGTATAGATAAGCCGTCTTTGGCATCATATCCAAAAACAACAGCATCAACGGTAAGGCTTAAATCTTGGCGAGGCATTTTCTGTATTTTTTACAATAATAAGGGATAGTCCATAATATTTCAAATTTGTGATTGGTAAATACTTCCAATAAGCCCTATCGGATGTCTAGTGTGATATGGTGGTTGGATTGCGGTTGCAAAAAAAACATCCGATCATTCCGAAGTGGAATGTCGTCAACTTAAGAAAAATGAGGCGACTTACAGGGACATAATTCAACGCGGAGCTACTTCGTAGCTACACGGATTTTTTTGGATTTTTGCAGGTCGTGTATCTAGGCGTTGATATTTTTTTATTGCTAATTACATTCTATTCATTGCGGAGCTACTTCGTAGCTATACGGATCTTTTTAGGTCGTGAGTGATGTGAACGATGTAGATAAGTGTAAACTAGTATATCACGCTCTCGACCTAGGTAACACATCTAATACAGGCGACCTATAAAATCCGCGCCTGCCTGGCGCAGACAGGTTGAATTATGTATATTTTGACATCTAAGTAGTCGGCCAAAAATAACCTAACATTAAAAGGGCTTATTTATGTCCGACTACTTACTTCCTTAAGTTGACGACATTCTAGCTAACAACATCTTATGAACCTGTTTTCCAAGGAACGCAGACATGTTTTGAGCTTGAGATTGACACTTGAATTTGAACCTCCTCCTAATTTGGAATCAATTTTGTAGTATCCTTATTACCTATGACATTTAGTGCTATATAAACTAACTCCCATTTT
>JALZWC010000425.1 GCA_023300255.1 Saprospiraceae bacterium
GGAGGGAGTCGTATTCCATCCGCTATTATTTCTGTTTTAAGTAGAATGATTGATCAAGATATGTCTTTGGGCAATGCGCTTAAGGCGGCTAGAGTGTATCATGACGGAAAAGAATTATATATAGAAGCACATGAAGGAAGTGGTTGGAAGTCTTCCTATACAACAGCGATAGAAGCAGCAGGATTTCCTATAAAAGTATTAGATACTAAGGCTCGATTTGGTCGAGTACATGCCGTGCATTATGATGCGGAACGGAAGATTTGGATTGGCGGAGCTGATCCAGATTGGGAGGGTGCTGTAACTGGTAAGTAATGGAATTATAGATCGTCAGCTTGAAAAGTGGTAAAATGCAAGAGGTTTCATTATCATCGGACGGCGCTAGGTATCCGTTGGTAAGGTTTGCAGTATTATCTCTTTTTAATTGACGATCTATAGAAGCAATAACTTATTAAGATGGTTCTAAAAAAAATACTATTGAGGGCTTGGCGGCGGACTTGCCAAGCCCTTTATTCTTGATCCTTTATTCTTTTTTCAATAATACAATCGCTTTAGTAATAACAGGATCAATATCAGTTTCAAGATCTTCTCTGGAATTCAAAACGACAATATCTGGCTCAATACCTATCTCTTCATAATTGATCATTTCTTTAGAAAAAAAATGTTGATGGGAAAGGGAAACGTCCCATTTATTAGGTAATTGGAATTCATGCATTTCAGAAAAAATCCCTTCCGTTGTATCTCCAACAATGGTTACATAGGGGAAGTCTTTCATAGCCAGTAAAAAAACCTCTGAGGTACTTGCTGTGAAATCACTTGTTAAAATGACGATTGGTTTAGTAAATTGATTCTTACCTTTAGGCATCACAGAAAAGGATTTCAATTTACCATATTCGTTGGTGCCTTTTATTCTAGTGCCTTTTATTCTTTTCTTTTGTAAATGCCCCACTTGTTTTTGGGAGACAAATCTACTTGCAATTTTATAAGCCGCTCTATCCCAACCGCCACCATTAAATCTCAAGTCAATAATAATTCCCTTCTTATGCTGAAAAGTAACTAATGTTTTATTCAATGCTTTTTTTAATCGACCAAAGGTTAAAATCTCTGTCATTTCATCGAACCTTAAGTAACCAAAATCTGTAGACGTCCGATAGGTTGATCGACTCGATTGGATTGACTATAGGCTGTGTTTCCTATAAGTATAAATAGAACAAAATAATAAGTATTCAATTTCATAAGTTTCCAATAATTTCTTTATGCTCTAATTTATAACATTTATTCTTACTTCGTACTTTATGTAAAGAGAGAATTGTAAATTTGTTACCTATTGATGCTGGCACAACAGCCGTTTTCATAACTGTTAGACTATAAGTAATCATTACAACAAATGAATAAACTACACCTTCTTCTACCTCTTCTGCTGCTTGCCCAATGGGGGGTAGCTCAAAATGCAGCGATCCATTTCAATATTAAAGACCTCTCCACCAATGAGTTAACACCCGCAAAAATAGTGATCCTTAAAGATGGAGTACCATTTGAGCATAAAGTGGCGAGTACCAAGGACTTAGCTTGTAGGGAACACACCATTTATACTCGGACAGGAACAGGTCAGTTTACGATACCTGCGGGTACCTATGATTTTTATATTGGAAAAGGAATGGAGTATAGTGTCGAGCAACAGGCTATAAAATTAGAAAAAGGACAACGATTTAATTTATCTGTTAGCTTAACAAAAGAATTAAATACGGATGGACTAATAGGCGGAGATATGCACCTGCATACCTATACCTATTCTGGTCATGGAGATGCTACGGTGGAAGAACGCTTGATTTCCTGCGCAGGAGAAGGCTTAGATTGGATTGTAGCGACAGATCATAATGAAGTATTAGATTATGGCCCTTATTTAAAAAAATTAGAATTAGATCATTTAATAGCTTCTGCTATAGGGAATGAAGTGAGCACGCCAATCGGACACTTCAATACTTATCCATTAGCAAGCGGTTCTGCACCAATTAATTCTGATATTTCTATTGGAAAAGATTTATTTGAAAGTATAAAAAAGCAAGGCGCTGAAAATGTACTAGTACAAGTCAATCACCCAAGATGGATCAAGACTGATTATTTTAATACCAAAGGCTTAGACCCTTATTTTGGAAAATCTAAACATCCAGAATGGGATGGCGGATTTGATGCGATAGAGGTCTTAAATGAAAATGGTGGAATCGGTTGGAGAGATGCGCCAGATAATCTGTATTCTGTTAGACAGGATTGGTACAATCTTTTAAATAGAGGCAAACGAACGACAGGATTAGGGAATTCTGATAGCCACTCTGTAATTGCTCAAATTGCAGGAGTACCTAGAAATTATATAGTAAGTTCCACAGATATTCCTACCGCTATTAACGAAGCAGAATTAATCCAAAACATCAAAGATCAAAAAGTGATTGTTGCCTGTGGAGTGCTACCTACGATCACCGCCAATGAGGAGTATAGCGTGGGGGATCAGTTAACTTTAAAAGATGGTAAACTCTTATTGCAATTGCAGGTGCAAGCGCCATCATGGGTTTCTTGTCATCAAGTAGAGTTAATAGAAAATGGAGTAGTCATCAAAACTTTTGAGGTGCGACCATCTACCAAGACTTTGCGTTTTGATAGCTTGGTGGTATTACATCCCAGAATGGATAGTTGGTATAGTCTAGTCGCCAAAGGAGATCAATCAATGGAGCCTATGGTGCAGTCAAAAGATAAGCCCGTTTATCCTATAGGTTTTACGAATCCAATTTGGGTGGATGTAGATGGCGATAAGCAGATTACTTCTATTGACGAAAATAGTCGATTATTAGTAGATTCGATGCATAATAATACCTCCTTTTTATTAGCACAAATACAGCAACGTCCCGCTATGATTATTCCTGCTTTCCAATATTTATTTAAAAATTATCCCGATAAAGCGGTTGCTTTTAGTGCTTTGTTCTTAAAATTGGCGGACTCTAGACAAAGACTACTATTGTATCGAGAACTAGCAAAAATAGGTACCGTCAACGCAACCAATATATTGACTAGTGAAAAACGAAAAGATTTATTACCATTAGAAGAGGTAGTCCTGAATTATTACTTAGCATTTCCGATTAAAGAAAATAAAGTAGCGAAGTTTAAGAAAAAAGAAAATACGAATCTAGATGAACAATTAAATTGGTTAGAAGATATTTTCCGTTTTAATTATTCTGGCGCTACTAAGCATACCATTAAAATAGCTAAAAGCAATAAACAAGCTACCTTAAGTAAATTAGATTGGCAAGTCTTAGATGTTGCTAATACAAGTTTTTTGCCGCTAGATAAATTGTCAGAAGAACAGGGTTCTCACTATTATATCCACTATCCACTTTATGCAAAGATGGATACTTTATTGTCCTTTTACATTAATACGAATGCGCCTGTAAAAGTGAGTAGAGACGGACAAATTATTCAAACTATTTTATTTAATAATCAATTCCCTATTGAAGGAAAATTGGTGAAGCTACCATTGGTAAAAGGAAAGAATGATTTGTACTTTCAAGTTCAAGCTATTCCAAATAACCGAATTACAATACAAGAAATTAATCCAGATAAGTTAATAGATCCTTTATTAGCAAAGGTGAAAAATGTGAAGCATCTAGCTTTAGATAAAGCAGTAAGTTACCAAACTGAATATGTATCTAAGTATCATGGACATGGAGTTGCACTCACTGATGGTTATCGTGGAACAACAGATATAAAGAGTCAATTGTGGCAAGGATGGAATGGAGAAGCAGCAGCTTTTACTATTGATTTAGGAACCGTCCAAACGATCAAGAAAGTAGCTTTAGGGGTATTGGTCAATCAAGATTCTTGGATATTCGCTCCTGCGAGTGTTAGTTGCTCTTTTTCAAAAGATGGTGTAGATTTCAATCAAGAAAATCTAGTCGCTATAGATGCTACTACGAAACAATCCAAGGCAGAAACGCAAGATATAAATCTCTTAGATAAAACTATTAATACTAGATATATTAAAATCGTTGCCAATAAATTAGAAGCTATTCCTACTTGGCATAAAGGCAAAGGAGGGGCGGCTTGGATAGCTTTGGATGAATTGATTGTGGAGTGAATTGAATTGGGGATGTTTTTAATAATTGCTTAGTGCATTCGCAGGAACTCCCCCCAACCCAGGGGTGATTGGTTCTGGAAATCATAAATCATAGTTCATAAATCATACATCATAAATCTGCTAATTAGTCAAAATCAGACTGATATATGATGTATGATATATGATGTAAGATTTGCACACATAGTCCAAATCTTCGTATAAAAT
>JALZWC010000426.1 GCA_023300255.1 Saprospiraceae bacterium
CACACTCATTAAGCGCGTCCCATTCTTCTTCAGAAAGTGTTACTAATTTATTAAAAGCTTTTTGAATTATATCTGAGTTTTTTGCTGACATATAAGGTCGTTTTCAAAAGTGTAATCACAAAGTCAGTGTGCTCCATATGGAGTTATACCTAATTGCTATCGTATTAAGGAACGAATGAAGAATAAGTTGTCACAAAGGGGAGAAATTATTTTTCTTTACTCCAGTGCTATAAATAATGGTATAAAAATAAATATACCTTTTACAATTACTCATCGGATGGCTACGCCATCCGATGAGCTGCGTTCCCCATAGGACCGTTACGAAGGTATTCACTCTTTTCTAAAGATAAATAGAATCCGTCACAAAAAAAAAGCTCCATACTTATTGTAAATAAGTGTGGAGCTTTTTAATTCTTCCTTTTAAAACTTACCGTCCACTACGATCTGTAATAGTAGCACTAGCCTGCTGCGTTCCCATAATAAATATATCTTGGATATTCACATGAGGTGGACGAGTAGCTAAGAAGTAAATAGAGTCTGCAATATCTCTAGAATTAACAGGTACAAAATCTTCATAGATTTTAGCTCGTTCTTCATCTCCGTTAAATCGTACTTTCGCAAACTCCGTTTCTTCTACATGACCTGGCGCTATTTGACTAACACGTATATTGTGTTTATGCAGATCAATTCGCATGGCTTTTGTCAATGCTTCCACCGCGTGTTTAGTCGCACAATACACCCCTCCATTCGGGTAAACCTCTTTACCTGCAATAGAAGAAATATTAATAATATGTCCTTTTTTATTTTTTACCATATATGGCGCAATTGCTCTTGTCATATATAATAGGCCTTTCACATTAGTATCAATCATGGTATCCCAATCCTCTAAATTACCTTCATGAATGGGTTCAAAACCTAAAGCTAGTCCTGCATTATTAATCAAAATATCTACATTTCTCCAAGCAGCATCTAACTCTTTGATAGCCTCCGCTACAGCAACGGAACTAGTCACATCAAAAGGTAAGAGCTGAATCTTACCAGTGTATTTAGCTTCTAATTCTTCTTTCAATTTAAATAACCTAGAAAATCTACGTCCAGTAAGCACTAAATCATACCCATGCTCTGCGAACAGTTCCGCCGTAGCTTTTCCTATACCAGAAGTAGCACCGGTGATCATTACTACTTCCCCTGTCGGTGGATCAACACTTATTTCTGGAGCTAATGCAGTAGCTGATACATGAATAGTTTCTTCAGGTAAGTCTAGTATTTCTATGTCCCCTACCAAATCATGCTGTACCCCTTCCACTTTAGCACCAGCTGCAATTCCTAGTCCAGCCGCACCTAGTGCACCAATTTCTGCATCAAATTCTGCCTCTAATGCTTCTTCATTTAAATTATTGAAAAGCGCCTCTTCTGCTATTTCTTCTTGTACTAAAGTCGATAACTGCACGACCTGTTCTACCTCTGGTTCTACTTCAGTTATAGAAGTCATTTCTTCTTCCAATCCTAAGGTATAATTAGGATTCATTTCTTCCTCTACTGGCTCTTTGGATAGCAGCTCTTCCAATGCCAATTCTTCCTCACTTAATGTGCTAGTACTTGCGATAGCCCCAGCGGTTATTGTCGCTGCCGCTGCCGCTATCACCATAGAAGGTGCTTCAGTTACTGGCTCTTCCACCATAGCAGGTTCTTCTTCCATTAAGTCTTCTAAAGAAAATGTCATTTCTTTTACATCAAGCGTTTCCTGTTCCACAGGTGGTGTTTCCATTTCTGGAACGACTGTCTCCGTAGGAAGTGCCTCAACCATTGTTTGATCTGTTAAAGCAAAAGCCAAATCATTATCTGACGTTTTCAATTCAGGATTAATTTCACAAGCAATATTATATTGCGCTAAAGCTTTTGTTTTTTCTCCTGATCGATAATAAACTAAAGCTAAATCATAATTTACAAAAGGATGATTAGATTGTAAGGTAATGACCTTTTCGAAATTAGCAATCGCTTCATTAGGTAAAGATAAATTTTCACTCTGTATGACGCCTAATTGATAGAGCGCATCTATATCTCCAGAATTATTATCATATGCTTTCTGTAAATAAGCAGCAGCTACATCTGATTTATTTTTATATCTTCGACTAAATAACATTCCTAGTTTGTGGTGCACATTTGGAAAGTTAGGATTAATCGATTCTACCTTTTCATAGTATTTTTTCGCAGATAAAAATTTACCTTGAGCTTCTGCTAGCTCTCCTAGAAAGAAATTAGCTGGTAAATTTTTTGGCTGATTTACAAGAATAAGCTCTAACTGTTCAGAAGCTTCTTTGAAGTTATTATTATATTGAGCCAAGAAAACAGCATATTGATATCTTGCAGCAATCCAATCTGATTTAGACGCTAAATTAGATTTCAATAAATGTAAACCTTTTTCTATCTCCCCATTTTGAATCATTTCATGAGAAGTTCTAAGCAGGTCAGATTCTTTCATTTCAAGAACCTTATTTTCTTGTGCTATTTTATTTTCTGAAAGCTCCTTTCCAACACCTACTGCAGCAGCTGTTGTTGCACCTACCCCTAACATTTCTAATCCATTTTGCATAATATCTTCATGCTCTGCAGTTCTTTTAGAATTTAGATCTTCTAAAGAGATATTATTAGTTGCTACCCCATTCGTTTTAGGCACAGGAATACCTGTGTCAGGAAGATTAAGTGCCAATTCCTGCGCAAGTAACTCTGTATCAATACTATCATCTAATTTATTCGCTGTATCTACTTCTTCGTCTACATGTTCTATCCCCCCCTCTTCTTCTAAAATCTCTTTAACCAAGCTATCTACTTGGTCTTCTTGTAGTACGGTATTTTCTATTGGCTCTTTAGGAGCAGTTTCTACCATTACTTCTTGAGGAATATTAGAGGAAGGAATTTCATCGCTGATGGAATTTGCTTCTAGTGCAACTGCCTTAGGAGCAACTATTGGTGCAGTTATTACAGTAGCAACAGCAGCTGGCATTGCTACCATGTCGGCTGTATTAGCATCAAACTCTTTATAATTATCTTCTGTACTAAATTTTTGGAAAAACAATAGATACTTTGAAGCCTTAAATGCATCATGATCACAGTAATAGCTTTCTCTCATGAATCGCAACACCTCCCCAATTTCAGAAGAAATTGACCGAACTATCTTTAATTTCTCCCCATAGGCTTCTTCTTGATCCGCAGGAATAGATTTCTTCTGCTTTCTAAGTTCTAAATATTCATCTTGCCAAAAATTCATGTACTTAATCACGCTGCTCACCCGCTCAAATTTGGTTGGCACACCCATTGTACCATTTCCTGCAGCATTTGGATATTGTCCATCTATTACCACTGGTAATGTATGACCACTATTGATTATTTTTTGAAGAAATACTAAGCCTCCTTCCATACACTTGATGGACTTTAAGAAATTATCACTGACTAGCAATAATACTTTTTCGTCAGTAATACCAATTTTTTCTTTTAAGTTATCCGCTCCACTTTTATCCCCACATGCTATCAAATCAAAAGAAAATCCTGATCCACCTAGATTGTTAGCAATTTCTTTAGCGACGTTTTCATTTGCATCACAATAGGCTATTATTATTTTTTCTCCACTCATATTTACTGGCTATGCATTTACTAAAACTAAACGTATGTCTGTTTTCGGTGTAACCTTCATTTGACATAGTACATTTAAAACCATACAGGTTTTAGAATAGAGAAGCGAGAGTAGACCAGCCCGACTGCTGTCAGGCTGGTCTGCTCTCACTTCTCTATTCTTTAAAATGTCCAGCAGTCTGGGTCTTACTTACACTAGTGGACATTTTCAGAAGTCAGATCGTCCTTCTAGGATTGTTACACTACTGGACATTTTTTAGAATAGAGAGTAGAGAACAGAGAGTAGAGACACAATTCGTTTAAGAAACAACGAAATTTCGTTAATTTTTAAACGAA
>JALZWC010000427.1 GCA_023300255.1 Saprospiraceae bacterium
GAAGATTTAATTCCTTGAGAACCAAGACTTCCCAAGTTGCAAAACTTTGTAAGTCTGACAATTCAACTATTAACGGTCAGCCTGTTCCAGTGGTCGGATCAATCTGGACGGCTCATCCGACCACTGGAAGTGATCGGATGAGTTAATTGGCTGCCCCAGAATTGTTTTACACTCAAATCAATATAGTTTTTAAAAAAATAAAGAGGTTTTCTGACATGTTTATCAACGTAGTTGATACTATTAGTAAACTTTCTACCACTAATGCACGAATTTAAATACTAACCTGCCTGGCGGCTCGACAGGTTCGTGATAAAAAGTGTCAATTACTTTTGTGGTTTGGATAAACTTGTCAATTTTCTTCATCTAAAACTTTTCAAGCTCAAAAGTATACTTAATGGAGTTGTAAACTATGCCTTTAGATTTATTTGACAGCAATATTACATCAAATGAATAGGGAAATTTAAAAAATATAAGCATATCTATCCTTCTTTAGAAGATCCATGTTGTAGAATTATGTGAATTTTTCTTACTTTGTAGATTATTTTTGTTGTTTGAGGTCATATACACCCGATCAATAAGCAGAAAACTCTCATCTATTCAGTAACGAAGTAAGAAAAACATTATAATGGGCTTAGGAGATAGGTTAAAATCATGGTTTGTAATAGAAGAAGGTACCGCCTCTAAGGCTGGAAAGGCTCAAAAAACAAAAAGCACCCCAGAAAAGAAAACTTCTGCCACTAAGAGTACAACAAGTAGCGCTCCTGCTAGCACCGATTCAAAAGGAGCAGCTGGTAAAGTAACGGATAAATTTATGTCTATTCTGCTAGCGGCGATGGATAAAAATAACTTGGAGGGTTTCGATTACTTAGAATTTAAGCAGGCATTAAAGAATATGGAGAGTATGCCAATGGATGAAAAGACTAGATATCAGTCTGCCTTCGCTATGGCTAAGACGATGAATGTAACGCCAGAGCATCTAGTAAAAACAGCCAATCATTATGTAGCCATTCTACAACAAGAAGAGCAAAAATTTGGACAGGCATTAACTGCACAAAGATCTAAACAAATAGGAGGCAGAGAACAGCAGATGGGGGAACTTGAAAAAGGGATTAAAGCTAAAGCAGAGCATATAAAACGTTTAACGCAAGAAATCGAAGCGGATCAAAAATCCTTAGCAACTATCAAAAATGAAATTTCAGGTGCAGTGGTGAAGGTAGAATCTACAAAAAACAACTTCATTGCATCTTTCAATTCTTTGGTAGCACATATACAGAAGGATATAGACAATATGGCAAAATATCTAAAGTAAATTTTTAGAATAGAGAAGCGAGAGTAGAGAATAGAGATAAATTTCGTTTAAGAACAGTAATCTAAATAATATCATTATAAAATGGGAGAGTTTAAACCTAAATCATTTTGGCAACGGCCGGAAGGCGTCACAGGAGCAGTTTTCCTCGGAGCCCTAATACTAGGTGGTGGGTATTTATTGACAATGCTTCCTTTAGCAGCTATACTTTCTAGTACGGTATATCTTGCAGGGACCCTTATGGCTTTAGCTGCCGTCATATTTGTAGCTTTGGATTCGAAAACTCGAACCATGGTGAGCTATATGTATAGAAGTGCGATGAGAGCAATCACAGGTTTATTTGTACAAATAGATCCAATTGGCATATTAAAATCTTATGTAGATGACTTAAAGAACAATTTGCGACAAATGAATAAGCAGATTGGTAAACTACGTGGTCAGATGCATAAGCTAAAAGAATTAATCGTTAATAACAGGCGACAAATTCAAGAAAATATTGGCCTAGCAGGTAGAGCTAAAACGGCAGGCAAGCAAGCTGAGGTTATTTTAAAAACTCGGAAAGCTGGTCGTTTAAAAGAATCTAATGCGAAACTAGAGGCGCTATACAAAAAAATGGAAGTACTATATCGAGTACTAACTAAAATGTATGAAAACTCCGAGATATTATTAGAGGATGTGAAAGATCAAGTAATGATCAAGGATCAAGAGCGAAAAGCTATTCATGCCAGTCATTCTGCTATGAAATCTGCTATGAGTGTCATCAAAGGTGATAAAGATGCTAGATACATGTTTGACATGGCTTTAGAGGCAGTTGCAGATGATGTAAGTAAGAAGGTTGGGGAAATGGAGCGATTTATGGATATGTCTTCTGAGTTCATGAACTCTGTTGATTTACAAAACGGTGTATTTGAGGACCAAGGCATGAAGATGCTTGAAAAGTGGGAAAAGGAAGGCGCATCTTTACTATTAGGAGAAGAAAAAGATGATATAATCGTATCAGCAAATAACGACCAAGAGGTTTTAGATCTTAATGTTCCCGTTAAAACGCCAGTTAGAGTGGAAGGGCATAGAAACCAGTATGATACTTTTTTTGAGTAGAAACCGTCTTAAAAGATGTCAGATCGTTTCTACGAAACTGTCTAGACCAGCCCGACTGCCGGGCGGGTATCAGAACGCTTCGCTGTCAAACGTATGATGCATCCTAGATGGGTCAACATCATAAGTCTGACTTCTGACAGTTCCCTTAGCGTAAGCTAACCTATAACGATCCGACAGCATAGCGATCTGACTTCTAAAAAATAACCTATTTAATATTAACTAAACTTAAAATGGCAAAAAGACTTACAACCTTTTCTAAATTATTGATCACAATGCTCATTGTAGGAGCATTAGTCTTTGGTGGAAACTGGTTTTTGAACAATACCAACGCTGGTCAATCTATCCAAGATCAAGCAGATAATGTAGAACAAGGTGGTTCCGATTACGGAAGTAATGGGAATAGTGGAAGCAGTAGCACTTCGCCAGCTACAAGACCAAGTAATAATTCTAACGCTGGCAGTAAAGTCAATAGAGATGACGTTATTAAAATTGGCGTAGTAACTTGGGGTGGATATGTAGCTGGTCAATATTTTAACGAAGGTTTTGAGGCTAATAAAGCTTCTCGCTTTTATAAAGATTATGGCTTTCAAGTGGAATTTATTGTATTAGACGATTTTGTTCCATCAAGAGCGGCTTGGAAAAATAATGATGTAGACTTACTTTGGACAACGATTGATGCTTTTCCAACGGAAGCTGGTGGCGATTTAGCTCAATTTGATCCTGTTGTACTTTTCCAAGCAGATTGGTCAAGAGGTGGTGATGCGATTGTAGCAAGAAGAGGGATCTCTAAAGTTTCTGATTTAAGAGGTAAGAAAATTGCCGTGGCAGAATTAACGCCTTCTCACTCTTTCCTATTATGGATGTTGGAAGCGGGTGGTTTGACACAAGATGATGTGACTATCGTAGCGCAGGAAAGTGCTATCCAAGCAGCAGCAATCTTTAAGAGTCAACGAGTTGATGCAGCTGTAGTGTGGTCTCCAGATGATATTTTATCAATCAAAGCGGTACCAGGCTCTAGAATTCTAGAAAGTACTCGTTCTGCTTCTAACATCATTGCAGATGTATTCTTTGCCAAAAAGAACTATGTCAATAAAAACAGAAAGCGTTTAGAACAACTATACGAAGGGTGGATGAAAGGTGCAGCAGAAATCAATAATTCTGCTACTGCCCGTAAAAAGGCTGCCTCTATTTTGGGTCGAGAATTTACAGAAAGAGGTACGGCTTTATCTACAGCGGAAGCAGACGAAATGATTGGTAATGTTCGTTTAGTAACGCATGGCGACAATAAAAATTTCTTTGGCTTGAATAAAAGTTTCAAAGGAGTAACAGGCGAAAGTTTATACTCAAGAATGTCAAATGTGTATAATGATCTTGGACATACTGGAGGTAAATTCCCACCTACTTGGTCACAAATCAACTACCCTGGTTTAGTTAACAATACTACTTTAACTGGAGAGGCACATTTTCCAGAAAAGTCGAAAGAGTTCGCTAAAGCTACCAAAGCAGATGAAACGAAAGCTGCTGTAGCTTCTAAGCAAGTTTCTATTAGTTTCCGAACTGGAGAATTCCAATTGGATGATAACTCTAAATACATCATTGATAAAGAATTTGTTCCTATTGCCAATGCGTTCTCTAATGCTAGAATTAGAATTGAAGGAAATACAGATAATACTGGATCTAGAGCTACCAACTTAGCGCTTTCTAAAAAAAGAGCACAAGCGGTTGCTAACTATTTATCTGCAGAATACAATATCTCTCGAAATCGTTTTGTGGTAGTTGGTAATGGGCCCGATAAGCCAATCGCTGATAATAACACGGAAAGAGGCCGATCTAATAATCGTCGAACAGATTTTGAATTGATTTCTGATTAATATTTTCTAAGTTTGTTCTTATAAAAAATGGGATGCATCGCTTTTATAGCAATGTATCCCATTTTTTATTACTGACAGATTATACGGCTGATTACACATAATAGAACACGGAACTACTTCGTAGTCACACGGATAATACAGATTTTTGTAGGTCGTGAGCGATGTTGACTAACTACACATAATAGAACACGGGACTACTTCGTAGTCACACGGATGACTACGGATTTTTGTAGGTCGTGAGCGATGTTGACTAACTACACATAATAGAACACGGAACTACTTCGTAGTCACGCGGATGACTACGGATTTTGTAGGTCGTGAGTGATGTTGACGGGTTATGTAATTCAATGCGGAGCTACTTCGTAGCCACATGGATTTTACAGGTCGTGAGCGACTTTGGAGACTGTTCAATAAAGTGTATCAAGTAACCCTTACATAATACATAAAGAATTGATAATCAAAATTCTGCGTTTTCTGCGAATTTTGCGTGCAAAAAATATAGAACAGTCTCCGACTTTGACAATATTTACTATAGAATATTCTGTCAATTAGAACCTGTTCAATATTTATTACAAGCAAAGTAAACTACTAGACATTTAGAAAGCAGATCGATCGCTACGCTATCAGATAGCTATCGACTCATACAGGCGGCATATTGTCAACCTCTTAAGTCTGATTCCCTCCACCTTGATTTATATAACCAGTCAACATCGCTCACGACCTATAAAATCCATGTAGCTACGAAGTAGCTCCGCATTGAATTTATATATAACCAGTCAACATCACTCACGACCTACAAAAATCCATGTAGCTACGAAGTAGCTCCGCATTGAATTTATATAACCAGTCAACATCACTCACGACCTACAAAAATCCGTGTTATCCGTGTAACTACGAAGTAGTTCCGTGTTCTATTATGTCCTACTAATCTAATATTGTAAAAGCCTAGCTTTTCTTAAACTAAAATCCATGTGGCTACGAAGTAGTTCCGCATTGAATTTATATATAACCAGTCAACATCGCTCACGACCTACAAAAATCCGTGTTATCCGTGTAACTACGAAGTAGTTCCGTGTTCTATTATGTCCTACTAATCTAATCTAATAATGTACAAACCTAGCCTAGCTTGTCTTAAACTATATATTACGCAACCTCCTCCCCAATAGCAGCCTGCCACAATTCATACCATTCCTCATGAGTCAGCGTTATCTCCAATGCCTTCAACGCCGCCTCTACCCGCTTAATTTTTGACGTTCCCAATACCGATACAATACGGGAAGGATGTTTATTGATCCATGCTAATAAGATTTGATCTAATCCAGCATCATACTTTTCACCAAGTGTTTTTGCTACCTTTTGAATTGCTTGAATAGTAATGTCCTCTGATTCACCGAATATAGTCCCCCCACCTAAAGGAGACCAAGCAGTTGGTTGAATCTTATGTTTGATACATTGGTCTAAGGTGCCATCTTCAAAAGCATTTCGATGCGTAATAGACACTTCTACTTGATTCGTCAATAATGGCGTATAGCTATTCAATAAATCAAACTGGGAGGGACTAAAATTGGATACTCCAAAGTGCTTCACCTTTCCTGCTCGCTTTAACTGTTCAAAAGCTACGGCTATCTCACTTGGATTCATTAAATAATCAGGCCGATGTAATAGCAACAAATCTATCTGATCGATCCCTAATTCTTTAAGAGAATTTTCCGTTGATTGAAGGATATGGTTTGCGCTAGAGTCATAAGATTTAACCTTATGCGTCGGGCGCTCTTCACATATCAATTTGATCCCACACTTCGTTGTGATTTGGACTTTATTTTTTAAATCTTTGCGTCGCTTGAGTATGGCCCCAAATTCACTCTCGGTGGTATAGCAACCATAAATATCTGCATGATCAAAATCATTAATACCTAAATCTAGGCATTGGTCAATGAATCGTTCTTGAGCAGCTAAGGAGAGTTTTTCTCCCCATACTCCTAAACGCATCGTACCTATGATGACAGGCGAGAAATTTATATCAAACATTGTATTTTTTTTTTGAAGAGAGAACAAAGAGCGGAGAATCGTGGGCGGAAAAATCTTACATCAGATATCTTACATCATAAATCATAAATCCACCTAGACAGATTTATGAT
>JALZWC010000428.1 GCA_023300255.1 Saprospiraceae bacterium
AGAGCAAGTGAATCTATCTGGCTTTAGACAGACCGCAAAGCGGACGGGCTTGCTGGGCAGGTTAAAATGGCTAATTTATTCTTACTCTTTGCCTTAGATACAATTCTATTTTGGTTTTTAATATTGTTCTAGTATTTACCTAACAATCGTCACATCTCCCTCAAATTTCACTTCTTCCCCATCAATGTATTCTACTACTGCATAAAAAGCATAAACGCCAATTGGCATTAACTCCCCATCTACCGTACCATCCCAACCAGAGCTAGGATCGCCTAATGGAAAATCCGCTGATTCGAATAATAGATTTCCCCAACGATCAAAAATTCTAAGTAATTTAATTTCCTGAGTAGAGGAACCACCATATAATGTGAACTGATCATTGATACCATCAAAATCTGGGGAGAAAGCTGTTGGAATGTACAATTCTCGTCTAGGATCAACAATTAAGAAGACAGTATCTATAGCTGTACAGCCAATAGCATCCGTAATAGTTACCGCAAATTCAGTAGGGAGTACTGGCGACACCCGTGTCTCTTGACAATCTATACATTCCACAAAATCAGATGGCGACCACTCATAGCTTACCTCTTCACTTCCAGAAATAACATCTGCTTCGAGCGTAGTAGATTTTCCTAAATCTACTACTATGTCCTCTGCATATATAAGTACTCCTAGTGCATCTGGTTCTTCGATTTCTACGTTTGGCAAAATCGTAGAACAACCCAACTCATCTCTAATCGTAACTGTATATATTCCTGCCGGAAGTTCTTCAAGAATATTGCTGTCTTGAAAGTCCGTACCATTTGCACTATATTCATAGTCTGGGTTTCCACCTGATCCCATAACTCGAATCACACCTGTTTCAAAACCATTACAGACTACATCTTCTTTGCTCTCTAAGTCTAAAAATATTCGACTGGGTTCTATGATTCGGACCGTTGTATCATTTTCGCAACCATTCGCATCGGTGACTACTAATTGGTATGTGCCTGTATCTACTTGCATTAAATTGCTAATGCTTGGAGTCCATACAGGTATATATCCACCTACCCCACCGTCTATAGCTGCGGAAATACTCCCGTCTCTAAGACCTGCGCAAGATACATCAGTTCCCATTACATCTAATAAAATAGGCGATGGATCTTCTAGGCTTAAATTCAAATCTCCTGTACAATTATTCACATCGACAACAGTTACTTTATAATCTCCTGCTGGTAGGGCTGTTAGATTTCGTTGGTCGATCTCAATCGTATCTCCCTCCCACAAATAATTATAGGGTGCAATACCATTATTAACGGCTAATGAAATAGACCCATCTGTTAAGCCATTACAAGATGGACTTTCAAATGATTGTAAGGAAGGATCTAGTTCTAATTCTAATTCTGTTAAAACGATCACCATATCTTGACTACAACCTGCAGCATCTACAATCGTGACCGCATAATCTCCTTCTGGTAAATTGGTAATACTCGTTCGAGTAGAATCTGGATTCCCCCAAGTGACCGCAATATTATTTCCTAGATTTAAATCTATAATTCCATCTCGCCCACCATTGCAAGTTGGTTCTGTGATAGTCGGATTTACAGTAATAGGTAAAACATCATTAATCGCAACAGCTACCGTATCCGAACACTCTGCTGTATTCGTGATGATCGCTACATAAGTCCCATCTTCTAAGTCAGATAAGTCTTCCTCTTTAGAACCAGTATTCCATTGGACAGCATATGGAAAATTACTAGTAATACTCATATCAATTGTACCATTCAAATCATTACAAATCTCATCCGTAGTTATGTTGCTGCTTTCGATACCATTCACATTACAACAAGATTCTATGGCCACTATGGACTCTACTAATTCCTCCGACTGACATCCGAACTCCTCAGAAATAACGGTCAAAGAAACATTTTTCTCTCCAGGTGTATTATACATCACGGTATGTGGACCAGCACCTGTTGCACTAACAGGAGTTGCTCCTGAACCAAAGAACCACTCATAATCAGAGATTGCATCGTCACCGAATACAAAAGAAGATTCTTGTCCATTAAATAAAATGTCATCGCCAGCACACACTGGATTCGTATCAGTTGTAATTTCTGCGACAGTAGTAATCCCTTGGAAGTCTCCTGGTCCATCAAATTCTATTGTGAAACCTGTTTGACCAGTACTAGCGTCTTCAAAATCAAAGAAATTTACTAGTAGTGCATAGTCCATTCCTTCTTTCAATATTATGGGAGCTAGAAAAGCATTATCGTCATTCTCCCCAAATCCATTATTACAACCAGCGTCTTCATTCTCATCTAATTCTCCAGATCGTAAACCTGTAGGACCAACACAAATTCGCCAACTACTAAAATCGCCTCCATTAGAACCAGATGCCATACAACGAATAGCCACTTTATCTCCACAATTTTCGAAGCCACTTGGCAATTCATATAATACCCAGTCCAAATCATCTCCATTAAAATCAGGTGTTAAAACAAAAGTTAATTCTTCGCTATTGGCAGCTCTCCATTTATACCAAGAAGATTTTTGTTCAGAGTTAATTCCAAAATTACCCAAACAGGTATTAGATGCTTCATCTGGATCATCTCCTGCCCCTTCCTGTACCTCTACATAAACAGGCGATTTATCACAAAGTAGTCGAGCCTCCCCACAATCTGATTCTGGCGGAAAATTAGGATCGAAGCTATTCACACATAATTGAAAGGTTCCCGAACCACCATTTTCTCCTTGTACTCTTATTAAATATTCTCTTCCTCGTTGAAGGCCATTTAATCTTAAATTAACTAAATTACCTTCCGCAAATCCACATCTAGAAAAATTAGTCATGCTCACATTACATTCCTCCACACTAAATAATTCTACTTCTGGATTTTCCAAAGAACCACCAGGGAAATTACCCCCTGTAGCACCAATAGTTGTTATAACAACATCTGTTCCTTCTGCAATAAAGCTAAACCAAACATCTTTCCCACCATCATCTAAACATCTGGGAATGGTACTATTTCCAAAATCTAGATCGAAGCCTGCATCAATATTAGAAAAGGCTCGCTGCCCCGAACAGAAATTCTGTACATCCGAAATCACAATTGGATTGATACAATCATCATTGGATGGTCCAGGAATATTATCTACACATAGTTTAAAATCACCTGTCTCTCCCCTTCTTCCTTGCACTCGTATAAAATAGACATCGCCTGGAATCAATCCACCCATATCAATACTTGCTTCATTATTTGTATTGGCGGCAGAACAGGCAACAATGTCATTGTTACTTCCATTAGGGTTACAACCATTATTTCTAAACAATTCTAATTCTGGACGCAAAATAGAACCGCCTGCACCTGCACCGCCAACATTAATTTTGATAGTCGGAAAAACCGCTTGAAATCTAAACCAAACATCACTTCCTTCTTCCGATAAACAACTAAATCCTGCCGTTATAATTTCTTTGTTAGCGTCCATATTAGTAAATTCTCCATCGGCAGAACAATACTCTGTAATGTTAGGTATATTAATCGCATTAACACAGAGATCGTTTTCTGGTGGCGCATAATTTTCTAAACATAACTCAAAAGAACCTCTACTACCATTTCTTCCTTGCACTCTAAAAAAGTAGGTCGCCCCTTGTGTCAGTCCAGCAATATCTATTGCTGCAATCTGACTTAGATTCCCTGGCACACATTCAATCGCATCTATATTGGTAGCCGAGCAACCATCCAACTCAAAAAGATCTAATTCAGGACGATCTAAAGTTCCCCCTTGTCCTAAACCTTTTACGGACAATCGAAGTCCTTCATTCAATGCCGTAAACTGAAACCAAACATCATGTCCCTCATTAGAAAAACAACTAGAGAAATTAAAGCCCGCTGTAGCGTCGTTATTAGAATAATCAGCACAAATTTCTTCGCCATTGGTAATAGGAATATTAATAGCCCCTTCACATTCATCGTTTTGAATTGGCTCAAAATTATTCACACACAATTGGAAAGTACCTTCCGCGTTATTTCTCCCTCGTACTATAAACAAGTAGCTTCGCCCTATTTGCAATCCTCCTGCATCCATTCTAATGGAATCCACTATACCACTAGCTCCACACATCAATTCACTAAAAGTATCTGTGCATTGGTCTTCATCAAATAATTTTATCTGTGGCTGGTCTAAAGTGCCTCCGAATCCTGCTCCTTTTACAGTAATACTCACGCCTTCTTGGGTCGCCGTAAATCTAAACCAAACATCTTTTCCTCCAGAAGTAAAACAAGAGCTTGCGGAAAAATTTTGTTGGGCATCTACGTTCGTAAATTCGCCATCCCCAGAACAATAGTTAACTGTATTATCTATAAGAATAGCCTCTTCACAAAAATCATTACTAGGCTGAGCATAGGCTAAAAAAGGAAACCCCAGAATAAGTAAAATCCAATATATTTTATACATTTTATAAGACTGGTAAGGCAATATCATAGTGATCTAATAATAGTTAAAGTAGGTCTTCATAATTAATACTTTCTTAGAGCTATTAATTCGATGGGTATTTGTTGTAGGGTTAGATCGGAAAAGTAAACTATTTTTCTAATAGATTAGGATTAAAATGAAGCAGCAATTTAGTAGTCAATTGCTCAATAGCGCCTATTTTAGCTATTAAAACGAACAAAAAGAAAGGAACGTATTTGTTAAGTATGCTTATTATAGATCAATATGTTGGCTGGTTGACACTTTTGATAAGTGTTGTTAACATAAGTGGGTTTAATTAATTATCTAATAACTTACTACTAAGTACACTGTACTAAGTAGTACTATGTACTAAGTAGTACTAATGAATAGTTGTAGATGGCAGACATTTTAAAAGTGTCTGCCATCTGAACGATAAATAGTTACCAAATGTTCTAAGTTTAGCATATCTCGTCCATCTTATCGAAGCACCAACACATCCCCGACAAATTGCTCTGTCACTCCATCTCGAAACTGCACGATTGCATAATATACAAAAACGTCTGACTGCACCATTCTACCATTAAAACGTCCGTCCCAGCCCAAATTTTCAGCCCCTAGAGGAATATTAATCGTTTCAAAAACTAGACTCCCCCAACGATCAAAGACTTTCAGTTCGATTATTCTTTCCGCCGCATCACCACCCATAATTGTAAATCCTTCATGTCGGCCATCTCCATCTGGCGAGAATGCTGTTGGAACATATACTTCTCGATTGCTATCTACTCGGATATTTATTTGAGCAGTTGCCGTACAATTATTCTCGCTGGTAACCGTAACTTGAAAAGTTGTATGACTAATAGGCGTGGCAATGGGTTTGGCACAATCTATACAACTTAAATAGGCTACAGGAGACCATTCATAGGTAATATTCCCAGCAGTAGGAGCTATCACCTCAGCATCTAAGATCGTAGTCTTTCCTAAATCCAGTGCCTCCGCTGAAGCGGAGAGGCTCAGTTCGATTACTTCGGCATCTTCTAGGAAGATCGATTCCGTAGCAGTACAGCCCATTTGATCTCTAACAGTAATCGTATGCGGTCCTGCTGATAAACCTGATAATTCTTCCTCCGCTTGAAAAGCAGTAGCGTCCACACTATATTCATAAATTGGCGAACCTCCTACCCCACTCACTATCACACTACCTGTTGGCATCCTATTACATAATACATCATTTACTTGATCTATTGATAGGCTTAATTCACTTGGTGTTTCTATATTAATAGTCGAGATAATTTCGCAATCACTTTCATCTACTACGGTAACACTATAAGATCCTGGCCCTATATTTTCCAATTTATCAGAAGTGGAATTGGTATTCCATAAATAACTTATTGCGCCTCTATTACCAGAACTATTCACAACAATAGTAGCATCTGCTGCGCCAAAACAACTAACACCACTTGCGACCAAGCTTACAGTTAATGTTGTTGGTGGGTCTAATATTATTTCGGCTGTTTTAGAACAACCATTATCATCTGTTACAGTTACTTGATACTCGCCTGCTGATAAATCTGTCTTCTGGGCTCCTGTTCCCAAGTTACCACTCCATTGTATTTGGGTAGCAACTTCCGTAGTCGTTGTGATTTGTATAATCCCACTCTCCGCATCTTCACAATTGGGTTGGGTGACTATAGGGTTAATTAAAAAATCAGCTTGCGATGTTACTTGAAAATCAAAACTAGCTGTACAAGTAGCCGCATTTGTAACTGTTAAATTATAATCCCCAGCGCTAATATCAGAAAGGTCAGCAGTAGATAATCCGTTATCCCATTCATAAGAAATAATTGGAGAAGCGCTTATAGCAGTAAAAGAGATTGCTCCATTTTGTTCTCCACACTTCAGGTTCGTAATATTTTCCATCCCTTCAATCGTATTAAGATCGCAACATGGATCAACCGTAATAACTGCTTCTCGGACCTCACTTATTTTACACCCCAAAGAAGTAGTTAGCGTCAATGCCACCGTCTTAGTACCAGGCTCATTATATCTAATAATACCAGGGTTGGCTTTGTCGGAGGTTGCTGGATCGGCGCCTACACCGAAAATCCATTCGTAAGCTATTATATCACCTGATTGAAAACTAGAATTAGATCCATCAAAGCTTACTTGCTCTCCTGCACAGATTGATTCTGTCTGTATTAATTGTCCGTCTACAAAAGCATCGATTTGAGGTTTAGGCCCCTGAAATTCTCCTGTACCACTAAACTCTACGGTAAATCCATTACCAGATTCTGAAAAATTGTTAACTAACAAACCATAGGCTACTCCTTCTTTCATATCAATCGCTTTAACGAATCCATCTTCTCCAGGGTCACAATTGAAATCTTCCTCAAAATCACTCGAATTAACATCCAAGCCTGTTGGCCCTAGACATGCGGTTGCCATACAACGTAAAGCTATTTTATCGTCAGAACTATCGACTCCATTAGGTAATTCAAATAGAACAAAATCTAAGTCATCACTTGGATTAATAGGAAAAAGCGTAAATGCTAAATTACCATCATTAGCTGCGATCCAAGTCAACCAAGTAGAGCTTTGCTCGGAAGCACTCCCAAAGATATTACCAAAAACTCCTCCGCCGCCTGAATCTAAACACGTACCAGCAGCTTCATTATCATCCAATCCTCCGCCTTCAATTTTTTCAATTACAAAGGAAGATTTATCGCATAGCATCGCTGCTACCTCCAAATCACTTCCAGCCGTTGCTGGAGGAAAAAAATTATTAACACACAGTTGAAAACTCCCCTCTCTACCATCCTGTCCTTGTACCCTGAATAGATAAGATCCTCCTGGGATCAGTCCTCCTTTACTAAGTTCTACTACATTACTAGAACTACCAGCTTCACTCTTGATGGTATTAAAAGTAAGGCCACATTGATTATCCACGAACAACTCTACTTCTGGCCTTCTCAATGTTCCCCCATCACTGCGGCCGACGATACCAATGGTAATATGACTAGCAACTGCCGTGAATCGGAACCAAACATCTTTACCATTTACAGACAAATTGCCACCGTCTTCAAAGTTAGTAGCCGTCGCATTATCATTAGAAAATGCGCCTTGTTCTGAACAATAATTATTTAAATCTTGTATTGGTATAGCGGTTTCACACAAGTCGTTAGCAGGTTGAGCCAATACGAAAAATGGACTACTGATAATTATAATGGTCCATAAGAGGGAATAGATTAGACTAAGCTTCATTTTATTCAATTAAAATAAGTGATGGGGAGGTTATTATGCCAATTAGCAATTAGTCTGTAATGGTGGGTACTTATATGACGGAAATGTTCTAATTCCAGATAAAAGGAATCAACTAGAATGTGTAAGTTTGGAAAGATTTATAGAAGTTGTTTAGAATACTTCATGGTATAAAATAACAACTTTCCTACCTTATACACGGTAGAAGAATTTCAAAAAGACGGCTATTAGCAAAAAAGGTAGTTACTTCAATAAATTGGAAGGAATAAGTTAGCACTTGGACTTAGGTCAATTAAATTAAATAGAGTGTAAAACAATTCTGGGGCAGCCAATTAACTCATCCGATCACTTCCAGTGGTCGGATGAGACGTCCAGCTTGATCCGACCACTGGAAGTGATCGGA
>JALZWC010000429.1 GCA_023300255.1 Saprospiraceae bacterium
ATCAACAATACTCTCTCTTTCAAAGAATAACTGAGCACAAAATAATCTCGTCCAGATGACCAATTTATTCTTTCGTCGTTACTAAGTGAAATGAATTATACCGCTTTATTAACGGACGATCTATTGTCATTCCTCATTTCCTTCTCATTGGAGACAGAAATTTGTCCAGCAACTTCCCGTTTTAATTCGACAATTAAAACATCTAGACAAATAAATTTCTGTGTCTTCTAATCACTCCACCACCACCTTTTTACCAAGCAATTCCCGTCCATTTATCTGAAGCGTGACCAAGTAGATACCACTAGCATATTGTTGTACGGAAATAACTTCTTGTATGTTATCTTGCTCTTGTTCAAAAGTACGGAGCTCTACCAAACGGCCAAAATTATCGTAGACTGCTAATTGTAAATCACTAATAGGTTGGCGGAAAGAGGCATTGACGGTAATCACTTCATTATTCGCAGGATTAGGAAATAATTGAAAATCACTAGCAAAAATAAAATCTTCTACAGAGACTTGTGTATCTTGAATTCTTAAATTATCAATTGCCCAGCCCCAACCAAAAACACCTGGATCAGAAAAAAGTCGAAATCTAACGAATATTTCATCTCCTGCTTGAAAATTCTCACTTTCAAGCATATTAATAGTTCTAGGTTCGTATAAGCTGGGTTCACCAGCAGTATTAGAGTTAGGAGTCCCAGTAGGAGATATTCCATTGAAATAGGCATTATTCCATCTAGGATTATTTCCCGCATCATATCCATCTATTAATGGAAGCCATTCTGTTCCATCTGCTTTTCTGCCTTCCACGATTACAAAATCCCAAAATTCCGGTTCTAAAAAGGTAGTACCAGGTTCACCAGGTTCTACTAATACAATCTCATTGAATTCTATAAGAGGATCCTGATCTTGAATAAGAATGGGCACTTTTAATTGATACGTGAAATTGAGTGTTCGTCCTTGACCAGCAACAGGATAAGGATGCTGTGAATGAATAGCATTATTCCCAAAACCAATAGGGGTGATTTCTGAAAATCCATTACCACCAAATTCTGCATTCACAGTACTAAAATCATTACTATAAGAAATGACGGCATCGAATGTTTCTATTATCTCTATTGTGTAAAATCCTGTACTCGGCGAAGTGGTCGTGTTATTAGCAATACTGTTATCCGTTGCTAGGATTCGGTATTCTAATAGATCACCGGCAGATAAGGAGCGTTCTAAATCAATATCAGCTACGAACAAATCTACTCTAAAATCATCTTGAAAATTTGGAAGTAGTTTTACAATAGGCTGTGGCGCACCATTAATAGAATATTCCGCATAAACAGAATCTATACCAGTAAAAAAATCTGATGCAATCGCTTCCAAAGTGAACAAAGTTATTCTATCATCAATATTGATCAGCGGTTCATGTTCCAAATCAGGATCCTCTGTATCTTCTAAGTAAAAAGTTTGATAAGATACTGGATTGGGAGCTAATGCAGGGAAAGAAAGACGGATGTTCCTATCGTCTTCTATTGTGAAATAATACTGAACACTAGTACTTACTCCTGGAGCAGGAATAGTGGCCGTAAATTCATCTGAATTCCCCGTCGAAATCATATCAATAATAGTAGTAGTAGCAAAGTTGTTAAAAGAATAATGAAGTTGTAAAGACTGTGTATTATAGCCAATATCTGAGCTAACAGCCGCTATTATTGGATAGTCCGCATTTATATCTTCGATAGCCAACATTTGCTCATGAGTCACGTGAGTGGTAGACCAGCCTAAATCATTTAGAATATCTAATGCTAAACCTGGATCATGTTCTATTTGACCTCTTGATGCAGCTGGAGTCATTAGCGAATTTGGAGTGTTTTGATAAGTTCTTTGATCTAAATGATGTATGCTCGAACCACCTTGGTATGGTGTGGGGGCAAATATAACTGGTACATCTGTTACTCCTTGAAATTGAGGAGTTATTAAAGTTAGTGCATTCCCCGTCATTGCTGTCCTTAGTTCTGGTGAAGGGTCTGGTACATTTTGGCAAAGATTTCCACTAGTCGAATTATTGATATAAATATCATAAATAGCTGGTCGCCCATTATTTTTTATTCTTCCTACTCCTTCTCCATCTTGGGTAACGGTGGCAAATCCTACGAAACCTAAACCATGAATTAATTCATGTAAAATAACAGAGACAAAATCAAATTGTGTGTTTGGAATAGCAGTCGGATTTTCGAAATCATAATACCAATCAACCAGTCCATTAACTGTAACAAATATGTCAGGATTCAAATCATTGTTGATCGGCTGTCCTGCTATTTTTTCCGCCAAAGAAATTGGAAACCAAGTACCTTCCACACTATTGGGAAAATTAATAACAAATTCTGACGGACCCGCACTAGCTAAAGATCCTTGTGCTAAGTCTGTTGACCATATTAATGCCACACGAATAGGAATTGTAGAAGAAAGGGATTCACTTAATATCTGAGTCGCAAATTCAAAAGCAGTAATAGCTTCAATAGGTGTATTCTCATCAAAGTCTACTTGAAAAGTTACGGGATTAGGATTTTTACTTCTGGAAGAGGAGGTAGCTTTAGGTAACACAAAATGACCATGATTTTCTCCATGCCCCTTGCATACAATTGGCAAGTTATTTTGGTCTACTGGCATTCGTTCCATTTTATTTTGTGCTGGTAGAACAATGGTAATGAGAAATGTAAGTATAAAGCTTAATGTTAATAATCTCATAAGGCTTGTTTGTTTAGAGTATCTGATTTTAATTGAGTGTAAAATAACTTTGGGATAGCTAAGGAATGTGTATGGAATAAGTTCGTAATTTAGGGTAGCTTATTTTGTTCTTAGTTTTTGCTTTAATGAAGGATAATTGTTGATACTTTGACT